>NZ_JBQENS010000038.1:0-64015 GCF_052044465.1 Pseudomonas sp. 22490
CCATACTGGTCGGTCCAGATCTCCTCGCCCTTGGGCCCGACCACCACCGCAGTCTGCGGGCCACGGACGATCGGCAGCGGAGTGGTCGGCAAGGGGCGGTAGGCCTGGCCGGCATCGATGCAGTCCAGCTCGCTTTCGAACTGCGCGCCGACCCCGCCGCCGCCGGTCTCGTAGAGTTCCTGGACCACCCGGTACTCGGCGCCGACCACCAGGTACTCGCGGTTCTGGTCCTCGCGCGGGTAGCCGCTGAGCTTGAACAGGTGGCCCGAACCCAGGCCGCGGGCGCGGCCGCGCAGGCGCACCCGTTCGTAGCGCGCCTGCAAGGCTTCGATACGGGTCCGCGCGTACTGCTCGCCGTCCTGGCTCTGCACGTATTCGCCGGGGTAGTCGTACAGCGGGTAGTCGGCCGCCGCGTGCGAGCGGGCGATGTTCGAACGCACCTCCAGGCGCGCGCCGGGACGCTGGAAGTCGTAGTCGTTGAGGCTCAGTGAGCCGGACTGCACCTCGCGCGCCATGTGCCAGTCGTAGAAATGGTCGCGCTCGCGCTGTTCCAGGGTCGGCGGGTAGTAGGGCACGCTGGCGTAGTTCGGCGGGCTCTGGTGCGCGCCGTAGGCGTCGGAGAGCACCAGGATGTGGCGGCTCTGCTCGTGGCGGAACCAGTAGTAGATGCCTTCCTGCTCCATCAGCCGGCTGACGAAGTCGAAACTGGTCTCGCGGTACTGCACGCAGTATTCCCACTCGCGGTAGGAGCGGCTCAGGGCGTCCTCGAAGTCGGAGAAGCCGAGGTCGCGGAACACCTGCTTGATGATGTCCGGGACCTTCTGGTTCTGGAAGATGCGGCAGTCGGAGGTGCGCGTCAGCAGCCACAGCCAGGGGCGCAGGGTGACCTGGTAGCTGGCGAACTGGCCGTTGCCGGATCCCTGGCTGCAAGCGGCGACGATGCCGTGGAAATGCCGCCGGCTGCCGTCGTGCAGTTCCAGCGCCAGGCTGGCCGGCTTGCCCAGCAGCCCGTCGAGTGGCAGGTCGGGGTTTTCCGAGATCAGTTCCAGCTCGTAGGCGAACGGCCGGCCGAGCTCTTCGCGACCCTCCATTCGCTGCAATTGCAGGACCTCCGCGCCGAGCGGACTGTCGACCCGGACCAGGCGGGTCTGTTGCGCAAGTGCCATGAAATCATCCTTGATCCACGTCCATCACTGGCGCCGTTGGAGCGGCACCACCCAAGCAGCATAGGCGCGGATGCGGTGGAAAGGGGAGATGCGTGACACAGATTCCGACGAGCGCCCCGACCGACGGCGAACAGGCAGAAGGCCATCACGAAAGGCCGCTTCGGGCCAGGAAAGCCTTGATTCGCGAGCAACATTCCGTAAAGCTTTTGTCCAGCAATGACTCACTCAGAATCCTAGGGAAGGGGTTAACACAGTGACGCTCTATCGCCTCCACGAAGCCGATCTCGAGATTCCCGATGCCTGGCAGGACCAGAGCATCAACATCTTCAAGCTCCCCGCCAGCGGCCCCGCCCGCGAAGCCAGTTTCGTCATCAGCCGCGACGCCAGCCAGGGCGACGCGCCGTTCGCCGACTATGTCGCCCGCCAACTGGAAAACGCCGAGAAGCAATTGCCCGGCTTCAAGCTGCACAAGCGCTGGGACATCAACATTCACGGCCACGCCGCCGTGCTCCTCGACTACCAGTGGCAGCGCGAGGGCCGCGACCTGATGCTGCGCCAGGTATTCATCGAGCGCCGCCCGGCGGTGCTGATCACCACCCTGACCACCACCCCGGCTGACCTGCCGCACCACGAGCCGGCCTGGAAGCAGGCGATGCAGACCCTGGTCCCGCGCCCGACCCCTAGCTGACCCGAGTACCGACGCATGGATGCGCAAGCCGCCGCCCGACTGGGCGATGAGATAGCCCACGGTTTCGGTGTCGCCGCGATGGTCGCCGGAGCCGTGGCCGGAGCCCTGATCGGCGCCGCCGTGGTCGCCGCCACCGCCGCCACCGGCGGCCTGGCCGCGGTGATCCTGGCCGGTTCGATCGCCGCCGGCGGGCTGTCGATGTTCCAGATCGTCAAGGGCCTGACCACCATCTTCGAGCTACCCGAGCCGACCACCGGGGTGCTCATACGCGGCAGCTTCAACGTCTACGTGAACAGTCGCAACGCGATGCGCGCCGGCGACGACGTCTCCGCCACCTGCAGCGGCCTGCCGCTGAACCATCCGCTGTGGCCGTTCCCGGTGCTGATCGCCGAAGGCAGCGCCACCGTGTACATCAACGGCAAGCCGGCGGCGCGCCTGCAGAGCAAGATGGTCTGCGGCGCGCACATCAAGACCGGCAGCCAGGACACCTTCATCGGCGGCCCCACCGAGCGGGTGGCCTTCGTCCTCGACCTGGAGGAATGGCTGCACACCGGCCTCGAGGCGCTGGGCCTGGCGGCCCTTGCCGGCGGCCTGCTGCTGGCGGCGATGGCCGGGGTCGCGGCGCTGGCCGGCTTCGTCGCCATCGGCGGGCTGATGATGGGCGGCATGGCCCTGCTCGGCGACCTCGGCGACCGCCTCGGTCCCGGCTACCGCGACCTGTTCCAGGGCGTGGCGGGGATGGCATTGCTGGGCTTCGGGCCGAAACTCGCCGGTCGTCGTCCGGCAGCGGTGACCTCCGAAACCGCGCAACGACGCGCCTACCTGAACAACAAGTTCGGTCGTTCCGGCAACCTCGACCACGACATCAACTACCGCGGGAATCGTGAAACCGCCGCCAAGTTCTTCAAGTCGAAGGACATCGATCCTGCCGATGCCGAGTCGTACATGAACGGCCTGGACTTCAACCATCCGGTCCGTGTGGAAACCCTCGCGCCCGGCAAGAACCTGTGGCAGTACCAGTCCCCCGGAGCGCCGCAGGGCAACTGGTATACACTCAGCCCGCGCGTGCAGCCCACGGAGCTGGGAATCAACCCCATGGGCACCAACCGGGCGGCGAACACCATCGAACCCAAGGTCCTCAACTCCTACAGGACGACCCAGAAGGTCGAGGTCCTGCGCAGCACCGCTGCGCCGACCGATGACTTCTGGTCGGTAAAGGGACAGTCATATCCCGCCAAAGGCGGCGCGCAACAACTGTTCTCCAACGAGAAAGGCTCCTTCGGTCTGCTTCCCCGGGAGGGATCATGACACCCATCGAATACATCGACCGCGCTCTGGCGCTGGTCGTCGACCGGCTGGCCCGCTATCCGGGATACGAGGTCCTGCTGTCCGCGGAAAAGCAATTGCAGTACATCAGGTCCGTCCTGCTCGACCGCAGCCTGGATCGTTCCGCACTGCACCGGTTGACCCTCGGCAGCATCGCCGTGAAGGAATTCGACGAAACCGACCCGGAACTCTCCAGGGCCCTCAAGGACGCCTATTACGTCGGTATACGCACTGGCCGCGGCCTGAAGGTCGATCTGCCCTGAGCGCAACACCATCGGTCTTGAGCGACCGCCGCTTCTGCCTGGCGAGGACATGCGCGAATCGTCAAGGCTCCCGCGGCGTCCTGCCCAAGGGCGGGCAGCCAGGATGCCGCCGCCTCAGCCCTTCGCCGGCGGCGGAAACATCGCCTGTACCTGGCCGTCGATGGTGCCCTGCACGCCCTTGCCCTTGGCGTCGACCTCGCTGGCGCCGCCGGAATTGAGGTCGAGGCGGCCGCCGGTGTCGATGTTGCCGTTGCCGCTGGCGTAGAGGTTGAAGGCGCTGCCGGAGATATTGATGGTGCCGTCGGCGTTGAACTCCACCACGCTCTTGCCGCAGACCAGGCGGATCTGCGCGCCGGCCTCGATCAGGTAGGTGCCGGTGACGCTGTCGCTCTTCGCCCCGCCCACCAACAGGGTGTCGTTGAGCTTCACCGCGCGGGTGCGGTTGTTGCCGATGCGCGCCAGCTCGTCGTGGCCGATGCTCTTGTTGCGGTCGTGGCCGACCGACAGCGAGGCATCGTTCTCGACCAGGTTGTCCTGGTTGCGCTCGGCGTGGATGTATAACTGCTCGGCGCCCTTCTTGTCCTCCATGCGGATCTCGTTGAAGTTGGCCGGCGTGCCGCCCTTGCTCGAACGGCTCTTCATCCCGCTCTGGGTGGCGTTCGCCGGCAGCTCGTAGGGCACCGTCTGCTCGGCGTTGTAGACCCGCCCGGTAATGATCGGCCGGTCCGGGTCGCCTTCGAGGAAGCTGACGATCACTTCCTGACCGATCCGCGGGATCTGCATCGAACCCCAGTTCTTCCCGGCCCAGGCCTGGGATACGCGAATCCAGCAGGAGCTGTTCTCGTTCGACTGGTCGTGGCGATCCCAGTGGAAGTGCACCTTGACCCGGCCGTACTGGTCGGTCCAGATCTCCTCGCCCTTGGGTCCGACCACCACCGCGGTCTGCGGACCCCGCACCACCGGTACCGGAGTCTGCGGCAGGAGACGGAACGACTGGCTGGCGTCGATGCAGTCCAGCTCGCTCTCGAACTGCGAGCCGGCGCCGCCGCTGCCGGTTTCGTAGAGTTCCTGGACCACCCGGTATTCGGCGCCGACCACCAGGTACTCGCGGTTCTGGTCATCGCGCGGATAGCCGCTCAGGCGGAACAGGTGCCCGGCGCCGATCCCGCGCACCACGCCGCGCAGGCGCACGCGCTCGTGCTGCGCCTGGATCGCCTCGATGCGGTTGCGCGCGTACTGCTCGCCGTCCTGGCTCTGCACGTATTCGCCGGGATAGTCGTACAGCGGGTAGTCGGCCGCCGCGTGCGGCCGGGCGATGTTCGAACGCACCTCCAGGCGCGCGCCGGGGCGCTGGAAGTCGTAGTCGTTGAGGGTCAGCGAACCGGGCTGGACCTCGCGTGCCATCTGCCAGTCGAAGAAGTGGTCGCGCTCGCGATGGCCGAGGGTCGGCGGGTAGTACGGCACGCTGGCGTAGCCACCCGGGCTGCGATGCGCGCCGTAGGCGTCGGAGAGCACCAGGATGTGGCGCTTCTGCTCATGGCGGAACCAGTAGTAGATGCCTTCCTGTTCCATCAGCCGGCTGATGAAGTCGAAGCTGGTCTCGCGGTACTGCACGCAGTATTCCCACTCGCGGTAGGGGCGCGTGAGGGCATCCTCGAAATCGGAAAAGCCGAGGTCGCGGAACACCTGCTTGATGATCTCCGGCACGCTCTGGTTCTGGAAGATGCGGCAGTCCGAGGTGCGCGTCAGCAGCCACGGCCAGGGCCGCAGGGTGGCCTGGTAGCCGGCGAACTGGCCGTGCCCGGCCACCTGGCTACAGCGCGCGACGATGCCGTGAAAGAAGCGCCGGCTGCCGCCGGGCAGCTCTAGCGACAGGCTCATCGGCTTGCCGAGCAACTGCTCCAGCGGCAGGTTGGGATTTTCCGATACCAGGTGCAGCTCGTAGGCGAACAGCCGTCCCAGTTCCTCGCGTCCCTCCATGCGCTGCAACAGCAGCACGTCCGGCCCCAGCGGGCAATCCACCTGGACCAGGCGGGTCAGTTGCATCAATCCCATCGACGGTTCCTTCTACTGCTCTGCGTGTCGCCGGTTGTCACTCGGCCTCGGCGAAGTCGTAGTGGAACTGGTTGTCGCGGCTACTGATACGTACCCCGGCCAACGGCTTGCCTTCGAGCATGCGGGTGAGGAACTCGCGGCTCATGTCCGGCAACAGCGTGTTGGTGAGGATCGCGTCGATCATCCGGCCGCCGCTCTCGGTCTCGGTGCAGCGCGAGACGATCAGGTCGACGACGCCCTCGTCGAACTCGAACGGCACCTTGTGGGTCGCCTCCACGCGCTTCTTGATCCGCCCCAGTTGCAGGCGCGAAATGGCCTTGAGCATGTCGTCGCTGAGCGGGTAGTAGGGGATGGTCACCAGGCGGCCGAGCAGCGCCGGCGGGAAGATCTTCAGCAGCGGTTCGCGCAGCGACTTGGCGATGGCTTCCGGCTCGGGCATCAGTTCCGGATCGGCGCAGAGGCTGGCGATCATCTCGGTGCCGGCGTTGGTGGTGAGCAGGATCAGGGTGTTCTTGAAGTCGATCACCCGGCCTTCGCCGTCCTCCATCACGCCCTTGTCGAAGACCTGGAAGAAGATCTCGTGGACATCCGGGTGGGCCTTCTCCACTTCATCCAGCAGCACCACGCTGTAGGGCTTGCGACGCACCGCCTCGGTCAGCACGCCACCCTCGCCGTAGCCGATGTAGCCGGGCGGGGCGCCCTTGAGGGTGGAGACGGTGTGGGCTTCCTGGAACTCGCTCATGTTGATGGTGATGACATTCTGCTCGCCGCCGTACATGGCCTCGGCCAAGGCCAGCGCGGTCTCGGTCTTGCCCACCCCGGAGGTGCCGGCGAGCATGAACACGCCGATCGGCTTGCTCGGGTTGTCGAGGCCGGCGCGGGAAGTCTGGATGCGCTTGGCGATCATCTCCAGCGCGTGGTCCTGGCCGATGATGCGCTTCTTCAGGTGCCGGTCGAGGTTGAGCACGGTCTCGATCTCGTTGCGCGCCATGCGGCCGACCGGGATGCCGGTCCAGTCGGCGACCACCGAGGCCACCGCCTGGTAGTCCACGGTCGGCAGGATCAGCGGCTCTTCGCCCTGCAACGCGCTCAGTTGCGCCTGCAGCTCCGCCAGCCGCGCATGCAGCGCCTGGCGCTGTTCCTCGTCGAGACGCGCCTCGCCTTCGCCCAGCGGCACGCCGCCGACGTCCACCGCTTCGGCGGCGGCACGCAGACGGGCGCGGGTCTCCAGCAGTTCGTCGACCAGGCGTTTTTCCTCGGCCCAGCGCTGCTCCAGGGCGGCCAGGCGCTCGCGCTCCTCGGCCAGCAGGGTCTCGGCGTTGCGCTGGCGTTCGGCGGTGGCGACGCCGATGGCGCTCTCGCGGCGGATGATCGCCAGCTCGGTTTCCAGCGCCTCGATGCGCCGGCGGCTATCGTCGACCTCGGCCGGCACCGCGTGCAGGCTGATGGCGGTGCGCGCGCAGGCGGTATCCAGCAGGCTCACCGACTTGTCCGGCAGCTGGCGCGCCGGGATGTAGCGGTGCGACAGCCGGACCGCCGCCTCCAGCGCCTCGTCGAGGATCTGCACCTTGTGGTGCTTCTCCATGGTCGACGCGACACCGCGCATCATCAGGATGGCCTTGTGCTCGGACGGCTCGTCCACCTGCACCACCTGGAAACGCCGGGTCAGCGCCGGGTCCTTCTCGATGTGCTTCTTGTACTCGGCCCAGGTGGTCGCCGCCACGGTGCGCAGGGTGCCGCGCGCCAGGGCCGGCTTGAGCAGGTTGGCGGCGTCGCCGGTTCCGGCCGCGCCACCGGCGCCGACCAGGGTGTGGGCTTCGTCGATGAACAGGATGATCGGCTTCTCGGAACTCTGCACGTCTTCGATCACCTGGCGCAGGCGCTGCTCGAACTCGCCCTTCATGCTCGCCCCGGCCTGCAGCAGGCCGACGTCGAGGGCGCGCAGTTCGACGTCCTTCAGCGCCGGCGGGACGTCGCCGGCGACGATGCGCAGGGCGAAGCCTTCCACCACCGCGGTCTTGCCGACGCCGGCCTCGCCGGTGAGGATCGGGTTGTTCTGCCGGCGGCGCATGAGGATGTCCACCAACTGGCGGATCTCCTCGTCACGCCCGACGATGGGGTCGAGCTTGCCGCTACGGGCCTGCTCGGTGAGGTCCACGGTAAAGCGCTTGAGCGCCTCCTGCTTGCCCATCGCGCTCGGCGCCAGGGCGCCGCTGGCCTCGCCCGGGGCGGCGCCGGCGTTGAAGCCGTCGCTGGCCGACAGGCCGTTCTCCGGCGAGGCGCCGACGTACTCGTCGAAGCGCTCGGTGAGCGCCTCGACCTTGAGCTTGGCGAATTCCGCCGACAGCCCGGTGAGGGCATGGCGCAGGCTCGGCGTCTTGAGGATGCCGATCACCAGGTAGCCGGTGCGCACCTGGCTCTCGCCGAACATCAGGCTGCCGTAGACCCAGCCGCGCTCCACCGCTTCCTCGACATGGGAGGACAGGTCGGTGATCGAGGTCGAGCCGCGCGGCAGGCGGTCGAGGGCCTCGGTCAGGTCCTTGGCCAGGCGCGCCGGGTCGATCCCGGACTGGCGGACGATCTGGTGCAGGTCCGAGTCCGGCAACTGGAGGATCTGGTGGAACCAGTGCACCAGCTCGACATAGGGATTGCCGCGCAGCTTGCAGAATACCGTGGCGGCCTCGATGGCCTTGTAGGCCAGGCTGTTCAGCTTGCCGAACAGCGCAACGCGACTGATCTCACTCATGTTCCTTCTCCTTGTGCTCGTGCGGCCGCGCAGTGGCGTACTGGCGGGCCAGCAGTAGATCCCTGGCGTCCTGGCCGGGATCGCCCAGCCAGGTGTTGAAACCGAGCCGCCCGCCGCCCTGCAGGCCCAGCGGGGGTACTTCGTGGCGTTGCAGGACCAGGTTGACGTCCCAGTCCAGCTCCTCGCCCAGGTATTCGGCGACCCAGGCGGCCAGCTCGACGAAGTGGTCGCCGTCGGGCAGGAAGCGCTGGTATTGATCGAGGTCCAGCGGCCCCAGGCGCAGGCGGAACTTGTGCTGGCGGTCCCAGACGTGGGTGCCCAGGCAGACGTCCATGCCCAGGCTCGTCGAGTCGACGCCGAGGCGGCTGCGCTCGGGCAGCTCCAGCCATTGGCCGACGTATTCCTCGACCGCCACCGGGACCTCGAAATACTCCGCGAGGATCACCCGCAGGCCGTCCGGGTAGCGGGTCTGCGCGGCGAGGTGGCCGGTGTAGTAGTAGCGTGCGGTATCCGCCAGCGGCTCGCGCCCCCGCAGGCTCGGCATGCCGCGCCCGGAGAGCGCGGCGAGGCGCGCCGACCAGTAGTCGTCGTCGATCCGGTCGTGGCTGATCTCCGGCCGCGCCTCCGCCCAGGCCCGGTAGAACAGGGTCAGCAGGCGGTGGTGGAAGACGTCCATGAAGCGCTTGAAGGTCGCGTCGTTGACGTTGCGCTGGCGTTCCCGGGCGTATTCGGTGAGGTGCAGCGGCAGCGGCCCGTTGGGGCCGGTGAGGCCGAAGAAGAACTGGTCCAGGCGCGGCACCGCAGCGGTGCCGGCCTGGCTCACCGAGGCCAGGGTCGAGGGCGCGAAGGTGCAGTCGGGCTTCTGCCCGAGACGCAGCGGGTCGTCCGCCAGCCGCACCGAATGACCGAGGCGCGGCAGTTGCGGCGACTCGCACTCGATGCGCCGCAGCGCCTGGAAGAAGTCATAGTCCCAGGGCGCCGCCGCCATCCCGGCGAGCAGGTTCAGAGGTTCGGACGGCTGCCCGGCTTCGCCTGCCATCTCATCACCTCGCCCCGTTCGCCGGTGCGCAGCACCGTCTCGGTAAAGCTGTTGATCGACACGTAGCGTGCCAGGAAGCGCTCGAACACAGCGCCGAGAAGGAACACCCCGGTGCCGCGGAACGCGTTCTCGTCGAAGTCCAGGGTGATCTCCAGGCCACGGCCGAAGACGATCGGCCCGGGCATCGGCAGGCGCCGCGTGCAAGGCTTGCTGCTGACCTCGCGCAGGCCCTCGATCTGCAATTGCAGCGCCGGATCGCCGCTGTCGCCGTAGAGCCGCAGCAGCTCGCGCAGGGCGGCGGCGCCCTGGCCGCGCTCGGCCAGCGACAGGTAGTTCAGCGACAGCTGGCTGATCAGCCGCCAGGCGCTGGCATCGTGGGCACGGCTGGCGCGCGGCCGGCTCGGTCCGGCGAGGCAGCGCACCTGCATGACCGGCGCGCTGTCCTCCAGGGTGAAGTCGCTCTTGTGCGCGCCGATCGGCATGAACAGCGGCAGGTCGCGGTTGGTGCACAGCGCGGCGATGCCGAGCTGGCGCAGGTCGTGGCGATAGGGCGCCTGGTTGGCGTCGACCAGGGCGACGAAGGTCTCGCTGCCGACGTAGGTCGAGCGCGGGCCCTTGCGCCGCTGCTTGCTGGACAGCACGCGCGGTTCGCGGCGCACGCTGAAGTAGGCCTGCTCGCGGCCGTAGCGCGCCGGGTCGCGCACCGCATAGAACGGTTGGAAGGGTTGCTCCGGACCGCTGCCGTGGCCGCTCACCTGTTGCAGCGAATGCACCTCGAAATCCAGCGGACGGGTGCGGTCGACGATCACGTGATGCTCGTTGACCCGGTCGGACAGGTGGATGCGGTCGCAGCGGCGCGGGAACAGGTTGATCGCCGGGGTGCAGAACGGCACCAGTTGCTCCGCGTCCACCGTGCCCTCCAGGCGCTGGTCGTGCTTGCCGAACAGCACGACCAGTTCCAGCTCCTCGCCGTGGCATCGACGCAGGGCGCGGTTCAGGCCGGAGAACTCGACGAACAGGAAGCGCGCCGGCAGGGCGAAGTATTCCTGCAGCAGGCGGTAGCCCTGGAACGCCCGCGGCACCACCGGCAGCAGCGCGTCCTCGTCGTCGAAGCCGCGCGCACGCAGGCTGCTCGTCGGCAGGCGTTCGACCCAGGCATTGTCCGGGGCGCGGACGAACACCGCGCAGGCGTTGCCGAGCAATTGTTCGTAGAGGCGGTAGGGTTGTTCGTCGGCGCCGTGCAGGTAGAGCGGCAGGGCGTCCAGCGACAGGCTGTCGAACGGGATGCCGGCGCCGCTGCGCAGGCGGATGCGCAGGCCGGCCTTGGCCCGCGGCTCGCTGGCGGCGAGGCGGCCGAGCACCGCGGCGGGATTGCCGAAGTAGTCGGCCTGGGCCACTTCCAGCGGCCACAGGGTCACCGGGTGGGCGGTGCGGTATTCGCAGGCGGTCTGGTCATCGGGGCCGAGCTGGCCGCGCAGGGAGGCTCCGCGCTCGACGCTGAAGCCGCTGCTCAGGGCGCCTTCGTTGGGGTCCGGGCGCAGCTGCACCACGGTCATCGACGGGGTCGGCGCCAGGTAGTGCGGGTAGGCGATTTCCAACAGGTTGTGGGTGAAGGTCGGGTACTCCGCGTCGAGCTTCAGCTGGACCCGCGCGGTGAGATAGGCGAAGCCTTCCAGCAGGCGCTCGACGTAGGGGTCGGCGCACTCGAAGCCGGACAGCGACAGGCGCCCGGCGATCTTCGGGAATTCCTCGGCGAACTCCGCGGCGCTTTCGCGGATGTGTTGCAATTCCTGGTTGTAGTACTCGAGCAGGCGCGGGTTCATGTACGCCTCCGCTCGCCCTGGGCGACGCGCACGTGGCCGGTCTCCAGGTCCAGGTTGGTGGTCAGCAGCAGGCGCAGCGGCGCCGGTTCGGCCCAGAGGTCGCCCTCGATCTCGAAGCTCAGGGCGTTGTGGTCCATCTCGCCGGGCAGCAGTTGCGCGCGCACCCGCAACGAAGAACGGATGATGCGCGGCTCGAAGGTGGCGATGGTCTCGGTGAGCAGCGCCTCGATGGCATGCACGTCGACGCTCGACGCGGTGTGCCCGGCCAGCGCCGGCAGCCCGTAGTTGAGCACCGAGTTGCCGGCCGGCATCCGTGCGGCGGGGCCGGGGTCGAACAGCGAGGTGGTGTTGAACAGCCACGCCAGGTCGCGCAGCACCGAGGCCTTCAGCTGGCTCAGGGTCAGCACCCGGCGCTCCGCGGCTTCCTTGAGGTTGCCCGGCTCGTCGTCGGTGAGGCGGTCGAGCAGCGACGGCTGCAGGCGCTCCTGGAGGGTCAGTTCGGCCATGTCAGGCGTCCGTCGGCTCGAAGTCCAGTTCACGCAGGTCGAACAGCGCGGTCTCGCCGGCATCGGTGACGAACAGCCGCTGGCCGACCGGCAGGCCGCTATCCAGCCATTCGGTCTTGCGCCCCAGGCGCGCGGCGTCGTCGCCGTGCTCGACGGTTTCCGCGTAGCGCGCCGGCAGCAGCGCGACGGTGGCGCCACCGTTGGCCAGGGTCAGTTCGGCCGGCAGCCAGACCAGGTCGCGCAGGTCGCTCGGCGCCTCGACCTTGAGGCTGCGCAGGTTGCTCATCGGCAACCAGGCATAGCGACCGTTGACGATTACCTCGAGCACCGGGCCGAGGCGCGTGTCGGCATCCGCCAGCCAGGCGAACGGCGCTTCGCCGATCCGCCCGGGCACCGCCGGCGCGGCGTCGAAGGCCTGCTCGCGCAGGGCCTGGGCGGCCTCGCCATGGCCTTCGGCGTCCAGGCTCAGGGCCTGCAACAGCGGCGCGATCCATTCCGCCGGCTGGCCGAGGATCACCGGCGTCAGGCGCCCGGCGAACACCTCGCGGCGCAGCGCCTCGCAGTCGATGGCGGTGGAGTAGGTCTGTACCATCGGCAGCGCCGAGGCATCCAGTTCGCCGACCACCTTGAGCTGGTTCTGCGCCCGCGCCCACTGGCCCATCACGGCCAGCAGCTGGAACAGGAAGATCCGCAGGGTAGCGTTCGACGGCTGGCTGCGCACCTGTTCCTGCAAGGCTTTCAAGGCATCGTCCAGGCGCCCGGCGCGCAACAGTTCTTCGGCGATCATCGCGATACTTCCCTGTAGCCGGGAGCCCAGGCGCCCGGATGCGAATGAAGGGTCGGCCATGGCGCCCGGCGGACGCGACGGACGACCCGGTGGAATTCAGTACCTCCGGCAGGAGGTCGGGCGGACGAGGTCCGCGGCGCGCCGCGCGCGCCTTCGGCACCCGGCATGGCGGGCGCTCGCACCGGCCACGGCATGGCCTGGCCACGCCATGACCGGCAGCCGGCTCATCAGGCCTGCACGTTCTGGCGGATGTTCCAGCCGTACTTGACCGGACCGCCGTCCTTCGCGCCATCCGCCTTCTGCGGCTGGTAGTCGACCTGGACCTGGGCGAAGTTCAGGGTCACGTTCTCGGTCAGGCGATCCTCGCCACCGCTGCCGCCGGTGCTCACCGAGGACACCAGGACTTCCTTCAGGGTGATGATCAGGTACTCGACCTGGTTCTCGCCGCCGGCCTTGCGGATGGTCAGCTTCGCCTGCGGATAGTGCTTGCCGCTGGAGCAGGCCATCATCAGGTTGGGCGTGGACTTGTCGATGTACTTGGTGAACGACAGGTCCTGCACGTTGACCTTGCCGGCGCCGCCGCCACCGCCCATGTGCATCGACCCGGACTGGGACATGCCCCAGCTCCATGCCAGCACGTCGATTTCCTCGGCGTGAGTCTTGTCCTTGGACTCACCCTTGACGTCGCCGATCTTGATGAACATATCAACAGCCATCTTTCCTCCCGTGTGGCTCGCGCCACTACGCTATGCAAGCGCCCGCCACCATGGCAGGCGCTGTCGTTGAATGCCTCAGGCCTCTTTGGCCGAAGGCAGCTTGGATACCAGGCGTAGCGATACCGTCAGTCCCTCGAGCTGGTAGTGCGGGCGAAGGAAGAACTTCGAGTTGTAGTAACCCGGATTGCCTTCGACTTCCTCCACCACCACTTCGGCCGCCGCCAGCGGGTGCTGGGCCTTGGTGGTCTCGGTGGAGTGGGCCGGGTCGCCGTCGACGTAGTTGAGGATCCAGTCCTGCAGCCAGCGCTGCATCTCGTCCTTCTCCTTGAAGGAACCGATCTTGTCGCGAACGATGCACTTCAGGTAATGGGCGAAGCGGCAGGTGGCGAACAGGTAGGGCAGGCGCGCCGCCAGGTTGGCGTTGGCGGTGGCGTCCGGATCGTCGTACTCGGCGGGTTTCTGCAGCGACTGCGCGCCGATGAAGGCGGCGAAGTCGGTGTTCTTCTTGTGCAGCAGCGGCATGAAGCCGTTCTTCGCCAGCTCCGCCTCGCGGCGGTCGGAAATGGCGATCTCGGTCGGGCACTTCATGTCCACGCCGCCGTCGTCGGTGGGGAAGGTGTGCGCCGGCAGGCCCTGCACCTCGCCGCCGGACTCGACGCCGCGGATCCGCGAGCACCAGCCGTAGAGCTTGAAGGAGCGGTTGATGTTGACCGCCATCGCGTAGGCCGAGTTGGCCCAGGCGTACTTGCTGCTGTCGGCGCCGTCGGTTTCTTCCTCGAAGGCGAACTCTTCCACCGGATCGGTCTTCGCGCCGTAGGGCAGGCGCGCCAGGAAGCGCGGCATGGTCAGGCCGATGTAGCGGGAGTCCTCGGACTCGCGCAGCGAACGCCAGCCGGCGTATTCCGGGGTGGTGAAGATCTTGGTCAGGTCGCGCGGGTTGGACAGTTCCTGCCAGGAACCCATGCCCATCACCGTCGGCGAGGCGGCGGAAATGAACGGCGCGTGCATGGCGGCGGAGATCTTCGCCATCTCGCCGAGCAGCTCGACGTCCGGCGGCGACTGGTCGAAGTAGTAGTCGCCGACCAGGCAGCCATAGGGCTCGCCGCCGAACTGGCCGTATTCCTCTTCGTAGAGCTTCTTGAAGATCGGGCTCTGGTCCCAGGTGGTGCCCTTGAATTTCTTCAGGGTCTTGTGCAGCTCCGGCTTGGAGATGTTCAGCACGCGGATCTTCAGTTGCTCGTCGGTCTCGGTGTTGTTGACCAGGTAGTGCAGGCCGCGCCAGGCGCTTTCCAGTTGCTGGAAGTCGGCGTGGTGCATGATCAGGTTGACCTGCGCGGTGAGCTTGGCGTCGATCGCCGCGATGATCGACTCGATCGACTTGATCGCGTCGTTGGAGATCAGGCTGGTCTGCTCCAGGGCATGCTCGGCGAGGGTCCGCACGGCGGTCTCCACCGCTTCGCGGGCGCGCTCGGTCTTGGGCTTGAACTCCTGCAGCAGCAGGCTGGCGAACTCACTGGTCTGCTCGGTGGTGGTCTGGCCCTGGGCCAGGTTCTCGGTGCTCAATTCGGCCATGCTGGAATCCTCTTACGCCTGCGGCTCGTCGTCTTTGGGCTTCGGCGCGCTGGCCAGGGCCTGAAGCAGGGCCGGGTCCTTGATCGCCTTCATGATCATTTCCTCGGCGCCGGTCTTGCCGTCCATGTAGGTCAGCAGGTTGGCCAGCTGGGTACGCGCCTCGAGCAGCTTGTTCAGCGAATCGACCTTGCGCGCCACCGCGGCGGGGCTGAAGTCGTCCATGCTCTCGAAGGTGATGTCCAGGCTCAGGTTGCCTTCGCCGGTCAGCACGTTCGGTACGTTGAAGGCCACCCGCGGCTTCATCGCCTTCAGCCGGGCATCGAAGTTGTCCACGTCGATCTCCAGGAACTTGCGGTCGGCGACCGCCGCCTGGGGTTCGGCGGGCTTGCCGGCGAGGTCGGCCATGACACCCATGACGAAGGGCAGCTGGACCTTCTTCTCGGCACCGTACAACTCCACGTCGTACTCGATCTGCACGCGTGGCGCCCGGTTCCTGGCGATGAACTTCTGACTGCTGGTAGTGCTTCCCATCTTGTTTCTCCCTCGCGCGACGGCGGTTGTTAGCGCCGTCGGAATCGCCCCGGCGGCTTGCAGCGTTGGCCCGGACGGCCGCTAGGCGTTACTCGCTTTCCGGGCCTCGCAGGGTTTCGAACTGGGAAATCCCATCGGGGATGAGATTCCTCACGATTTCGGCGAAGTCGGCCGTCACCAGTGTCTTGGCGCGCTTGAGCAGCACCGGCACCGGGCTCGACGGCTCGTGGCGAACGTAATACTCGAGCAGGCGGTCGAGCTGGCGCAGGACGTCTTCGCGGTTGGCGATCTCGCCGCTGGCTCGCGGTGCCGGCGCGGCGACGGCTGCGACAGGCGCGGCGCCCCCCTGCTCGTCGGCGGCCGCTTCGGCGCCCGGCGCCAAGGGCTCGCCGGCGCCCTGCGGGCCGTACAGGTCGAACACCTGGAGGGCCTGGCGCAGCAGTTGACGAAGGGGACCGAGGTCGAGTCCCTGGGCCGAGCCGACCCGTTCGGCGACGCCGCTCTCGATGGCCAGGGCATGTTCCTGGGCGCCTTCCAGGGCGCGCCGGGTGGCGGCCAGCGCATCGGCGTCGGCATCGGCGAAGGCGCCGGCGATCTGCTCGGGACTCAGGGTCTCGCTGGCGAAGCGTTGCAGCCCGGCGGCGTTCAGCGCGGCGCGCAGGTTGACCGGGCCGAACGCCCGCGAGCGCACCAGCGGGATCGCCCAGACCAGTTGCAGCAACGGTTCGGCGACCAGGCCGGTGAGGGCGTTGATACGGAAGGTGGGGTCGTTGTCGTCATCGGCGTCGAGCAGCGGATAGACGCCGTCCCAGTACTGGCCGAGCAGCTCGCGGACCAGCAGCAGGCCGTCGGCGAGCCCGTCCAGGCCGTCGAGGGCGACGTTGCTCTGCAGCAGCAGGTTGGCTACCCGCAGGTCCTTGCTACGGCCGAACAGTTCGCTGGCCAGCGCGCGTACGCGCGGCCACTCCGGCGGCTCGGCGGGCAGCACGGCATCGCCCATCTGGCGCTCGGGTTGGCCCTGGGCGATGCGTTCGAGTTCGAGGAACGCGGCGTCGTACTCCAGATCGTCGCCACAGGGCGAGTCCGGGGATACGGCAGCCAGCAAAACGGGTACATCCAGCACGGTGACGATCTCCCTATCATCGAAGCCGCTGCGCGGCCCTCACCTTCGCTTGTAAGATCCACTCCGTCGGATCTTGTAGGAGCCATTGATGAATATCGGATGACTCGAAAGGTTGGCAAAATTCTTGTGGCATGCCGCAAGGCTTGTCAAGGAAGGCACAACGCCACTAGTTGCATGACACCGCAGATCGGACAAATCTTTAAAAGACGTAGGATTAGTCTTTTATAATCCGGTATCACCCGATGTGTCTTCCCGAGGCGACGAAACGCCGGAAAGCCGTCGGGCCAGCCTGGATGCGAACCGAAATCCCTCGGGCACGGGGGTGAGCGCCTGGAAGAGCCGGGCGCTGGCAATGCAAGGAGTAGCAATGCCGCTGCGATTGACCATCACCAGCTACCACAAGCTGACCCCCGGTCAGTGTTCGGAAAAGGTACTGGACCAGGGACAGCTGACCATCGGTCGGGGCCCGGACAACGACTGGGTCCTGCCGGACCCGGAGCGCCTGGTCTCCAGCCGCCACTGCACCATCCTCAACCGCGACGGGGTGTACTACCTCACCGACACCAGCACCAACGGCGTGCTGCTGGTCAATGCCGGGCACCGCCTGCGCCGCGGCAACAGCGAGCCGCTGCAGGACGGCGAGACCGTCCGCCTCGGCGAATACGACATCCTCGTCCAGCTCGGCCATGACATCGCCCTGCCCGGCAGCGGCAATCCGCAGACCGATCCGTTCACCAGCTTCGACGCCCTGATGAGCCGGCAGGCCGCCGGATCGGCGCCTGCCTTCGCCGAACCGGCGCCCACCCCGCACCCCGCGGTGACGGCGCATTTCCAGGGCGGCTCGCCGCTGGACACCAAGCCCGACCTGTTCGACTTCCTCACCCCGCCGCCGCCCGGCGCGGCGCCGCGTCCGGACCATGTACCGGCCGAACAGCACGACTTCCGCCCGCCGGAACCGGTGATCCCGCCGCCCCCCGCGACCACCCCGGCGCCACCGCCCGCTGGCGGCGCACCGCTGATTCCGGCCGACTGGGACCCGTTCGCCGAACTGCTCGGCAACACGCCCGCGCCAAGCGCCACGCCCGTCGCCCAGCCGCTGCCGACGGCCGAACCGACGCCGCTGGCGATGCCCTTCGCCGACCCAGGGATCACCCAACAGCCACAGCCACAGCCACAGCCACAGCCACAGCCACAGCCACAGCCACAGCCACAGCCAGCGAGCGTGGCGGCGCCGACGCCGCCGGCAAGCGCCGCCGCGTCGGCCGGCGGCGACCTGCTGCAAGCGTTCCTGCGCGGCGCCGGCATGACCCAGTTGAAGGTCGACCCGGCCGGCGCCGAAGCGCAGATGGAAGCCATCGGCCGCAGCTATCGCGGCCTGGTGGAAGGACTGGTGGACGTGCTGCGCGCGCGGGCCAGCCTGAAGGGCGAGTTCCGCATGGCGCAGACCATGATCCAGCCGGTGCAGAACAACCCGCTGAAGTTCGCGCCGAACGTCGACGAGGCCATGCTGCTCCTGCTGCGCCGCGACAACCAGGCGTTCATGGCGCCGGATCGCGCGGTGGCCGACAGCTTCGAAGACCTCAAGGCGCACCAGCTGGCGGTGATGGCCGGCGTGCAGGCCGCCATCCGCCACCTGCTGGCGCGCTTCGAACCGGCCGCGCTGGAAGCCCGCTTCGGCAAGCCGGCCGGGCTTTCCGGCCTGCTGCCGGGGGCCCGCCAGGCACAGAACTGGGACAGTTTCACCGAGCTGTACGCGAAGATCCTGCGCGAGGCGGAGGACGACTTCCAGGAGCTTTTCGGCCGCGAATTCAGCCGCGCCTACGAGGAACACAGCGCTCGACTACGGCGTTCCTGACGCCAACGAACACCAGGAGAAACAACGTCAATGAGGACGACACCATGCAGAAACTGATCGTCGCGCTGTTCGGGCTGCTGCTCGCCGCCTGTTCGTCCAGCCCGCCGGAAACCCCGCCGACCCGGGTGGTGATCTGGCTCCACGCCGCACCGAACCTCAACCCGTCCGCCGCCGGCCAGGCGGCGCCGCTGCGCCTGCGGCTGTACGAGCTGAAGAAAGACACCGCGTTCGGCCGCGCCGACTACTTCGCCCTCACCGACAACGCCCAGTCGACCCTCGGTGGCGACCTGGTGGAGCAGGACGAGTTCCTCCTGCGTCCGGGCGAGGAACGGCGCATCGAACGCACGCTCGACGAGCAGACCCGCCAGCTCGGTTTCGTCGCCGCCTACCGCGACCTCGACCGCGCCACCTGGCGCCAGGTCCTCGCCGTGCCGGGGCAACGCACCAGCCATCTCGACATCACGCTCGGCGCGCAGGCCATCGGCATCGTCGCGCGTCCCGCGCCCTGAACCTTCGGAGTCCCTATGTCCTGGAATAACCGCGTGGTGTGGTCCGAAGGCATGTTCCTGCGGCCACAACATTTCCAGCAGCACGACCGCTACCTGGAAACCCTGGTGGATGGCCGCTGCCGCTCGCTCCTGGCGGGCGGCTGGGGCTTTTCCGAGCTGAAGCTGGACGATGCCCTGCTGACCCAGGGCAAGCTGGCCATCGTCAGCGCCCGCGGCGTGCTGCCGGATGGTACGCCGTTCAACATCCCCGCCGACGATCCGGCGCCGGCGCCGCTGAATGTCGAGGAAAGCCTGCGCGATGGCATCGTCTACCTCGGCCTGCCGCTGAAGCGGGTCGGCACCCGCGACACGGTAGAGGAGGGCGAGGCCCTCGGCGGCGCCCGCTACGTCAGCCAGGTGCAGGAAGTGCGCGACGACAATGCCGCCTTCGAGAGCCGCGCCCCGGTGGCCCTGGGCAGCCAGGCGTTCCGCCTGCTGACCGAGCGCGACGGCCTCGGCGAATACGCCGCGGTGGGCGTCGCGCGGGTCCGCGAGAAGCGCGCGGACCAGGCCCTGAGCCTGGACGAGGACTACCTGCCGCCGGTACTCGACATTGCCGCCGCGCCGCCCCTGGCGTCCTTCGCCAAGGAGCTGCTGGGCCTGCTCCACCAGCGCGGCGAAGCCCTCGCCGGGCGGGTGGTGGCATCCAGCGCCGGGGGCGCCTCGGAAATCGCCGACTTCCTGCTGCTGCAACTGGTCAACCGCGCCGAGGCCCTCACCGGTCACCTGTCCCGCGTGCGCCCGCTGCACCCGCAGGAGCTGTACCGCGAACTGGTGGCCCTGGCCGGCGAGTTCTGTACCTTCACCGCCAGCCAGCGGCGTCCCGAGGAGTACCCGGTGTACAACCACGACGACCTGGCCGCCAGCTTCGCCCCGGTGATGCTCGCCCTGCGCCAGGCGCTGGCGACGGTGATCGACGCCAAGGCGATCGCCATCCCGATCGTCGAGAAGGCCTACGGCGTGCACGTCGCGATGCTCAGCGACCGCAGCCTGATCGACAACGCCAGCTTCGTCCTGGTGGTGCGCGCCGACGTCCCCGGCGAGAGCCTGCGCGGGCACTTCCCGCAGCAGGCCAAGGTCGGCTCGGTGGAGCACATCCGCGACCTGGTCAACCTGCAACTGCCGGGTATCGGCCTGCTGCCGATGCCGGTGGCGCCGCGGCAGATCCCCTACCACGCCGGCTCCACCTATTTCGAACTGGACCGCGGCAGCGCGCATTGGAAGCAGCTGACGCACTCCGGCGGCTTCGCCTTCCACATCGCCGGCCAGTTCCCCGGGCTGAACCTGGCCTTCTGGGCCATTCGAGGATAAGCAACGATGCCTCCCATCGACGATCCCTTCGGCACCCCGGCCGGCGGCGGCAACGGAAGCCCGCCCGACGACCGCACCATGATCATGCCGCGTCCCGGCGGCCGCGCCCCGGAACCGGCCGGCGGCCCCCGCGGCGGCGATCCCTACACGCCGCCGCCGATGGCCAGCCTGGCGCCGCTGAGCGGCCGCGGCGACGGCCTCAACCCGCTGGAGCAGGCCGCCGGCCCACTGCTGGCGATGCTCACCCGCCTGCGCAACACCATCGCCCATCCGGCGCCGGCCAGCCTGCGCGCGCAACTGCTCGGCTACCTGCGCCAGTTCGAGGAGAAGGCACGCCAGGCCGGCGTGGCGCCGGACGAAGTGATGCTGGCGCGCTACGTGCTCTGCACCGCCCTCGACGAAGCGGTGCTCAGCACGCCGTGGGGCAGCACCAGCGACTGGGGCAAGCAGAGCCTGCTGATCACCCTGCACAACGAGGCCTGGGGCGGCGAGAAGGTCTTCCAGTTGCTCGAACACTGCCTGCAGAACCCGCACCAGCGCCTGCACCTGCTGGAGCTGCTGTACCTGTGCACCAGCCTCGGCTTCGAAGGCCGCTACCGGGTCATGCACGACGGCCGCAGCCAACTGGAGGCGCTGCGCGAGCGCACCGCGGCGGTGATCCGCAGCACCCGCGGCGAGTACGAGCACGAACTGTCGCCGCACTGGCGCGGCCTCAGCGTGATGCGCGACCGCCTTTCGCAATACCTGCCGCCGTGGGTCGGTATCGCCATCGGCCTGGCCTTGCTGCTGGCCTTGCTGTTCGGCCTGCGGATGAAGCTGGCCGCCGACGCCGAGCCGGTGTTCAAGCGCATCCACGCCATCGGCGAGATCCCGGTGCAGGCCATCGACCGCCCGGCGGTGCAGCCGCGGGTGATCGAGCGGCCACGCCTGGCGCGCTTCCTCGCCGACGACATCAAGGCCCAGCGAGTGGCGGTGGAGGACGCCGTCGACCGCTCGGTGGTGACCATCCGCGGCGACGAGCTGTTCGCCAGCGCCAGCGCCAGCGTGCGCGACGAGTTCCAGCCGCTGCTGCTGCGCATCGCCGACGCCCTGCGCAAGGTCAAGGGCCAGGTGCTGGTCACCGGCCATAGCGACAACCGGCCGATCGCCACGCTGCGCTACCCGTCCAACTGGAAACTGTCCCAGGCCCGCGCCCAGGAGGTCGCCGACCTGCTCGGCGCGACCACCGGCGACGCCGGCCGCTTCACCGCCGAAGGGCGCAGCGACACCGAGCCGGTGGCGAGCAACGCCAGCGCCGAAGGCCGCGCACGCAACCGCCGGGTGGAAATCACCGTATTCGCGGAGGGCGCGCAATGAAAGGCTTCCTCAACTTCTTCGCGCGCTGGGTGGTGCCGGTGCTCGGCCTGCTCGCCCTGAGCCTGATCATCTGGTTCCTCGGCCCGCTGCTGCGCCTGGGCAACTACGAACCGCTGGCCTCGGCGACCAGCCGCTGGGTGCTGATCGTCCTGCTGTTCCTGGTCTGGATCGGCTTCCGCGTGCTGCGCATCGTGCAGGCCCGGCGCAACGCGGCGAAGGTCATGCAGAGTCTCGCCGAGGTCAGCGCGCCGGACGCCGCCAGCGTCGCCACCGCCGAAGAGCTGGCGACCCTCAAGCAACGCATGGACGAGGCCCTGGCCCTGCTCAAGCGGGCCAAGCTGGGCGGCAGCGAGCGGCGCAACCTGTACGAGTTGCCCTGGTACGTGATCATCGGCCCGCCCGGTTCGGGCAAGACCACCGCGCTGATGAATTCCGGCCTGGACTTCCCGCTCGCCGCACAGATGGGCGCCGGGGCGATCCGCGGGGTCGGCGGCACGCGCAACTGCGACTGGTGGTTCACCGACGAAGCGGTGCTGCTGGACACCGCCGGCCGCTATACCACCCAGGACAGCCACGCCCAGGTGGACAAGGCCGCCTGGCTGGGCTTCCTCGACCTGCTCAAGACCCAGCGCAAGCGCCGCCCCATCGATGGCGCGTTCATCGCCATCAGCCTTTCCGACCTGCTGCTGGGCAGCGACGCCGAGCGCGCCGCCCATGCCCAGGCGATCCGCGCACGCATCCAGGAGCTGTACCAGCAGCTCGGGGTGCGCTTCCCGATCTACGTGATGCTGACCAAGTTCGACCTGGTGCCGGGCTTCATGGAGTTCTTCGACAGCCTGAACCGCGAGGAACGCGCGCAGGTCTGGGGGATGACCTTCGCCCTCGACGACGGCAAGAGCGCGGAAGGCCCGCTGGCGGTGTTCGACAGCGAATTCGCCCTGCTCGAACAGCGTCTCACCGCGCGCCTGGTGGAACGCCTGCAGCAGGAGCGCGACCCGGCGCGGCGCGACCTGGTCTACGGCTTCCCGCAGCAATTCGCCGCCCTGCGCGAATGCCTCGGCGAGTTCCTCAACGGCGTGTTCAAGCCCAACCCCTACGAGGAACGCCCGCTGTTGCGCGGCCTGTACTTCACCAGCGGAACCCAGGAAGGCAGTCCGATCGACCGCCTGATCGGCAGCATGGCGCAGTCGATGAACCTCGACCGCCAGCACCTGGCGCGGCAGACCGGAACCGGGCGCAGCTACTTCATCGAGCGGCTGTTCCGCGAAGTGGCGTTCGGCGAACGCGGCCTGGTCGGCACCAACCCGAAGGTCGAGCGCCGCCGCAAGTGGCTGACCATCGGCGCGCTGAGCGCCACCGCGCTGGTGGTGCTGGCGGTGACGGCGGTATGGATCGCCAGCTACCGCGCCAACCAGAGCTACATCGCCGCGGTCGACCAGCGCGTCGACCCGCTGGCGCGCGGCATCGAGTCGCTGAGCCCGGCCCAGCGCGACGTCCTGGCCGTACTGCCACAGCTCAACGCGGTGCAGAATCTCGCCGGCGACGCGCCGAGCTGGGCCGAAGGCTACGGGCTGTACCAGGGCGACATGCTCGGCGAGGAGTCCGCCAGCGTCTACCGCAAGCTGCTGATCGCGGTGTTCGCCCCGCGCCTGGTGACCCGCATCGAGGAACAGTTGCGCTCCGGCGGCAGCAGCGATTTCCTCTACGAGGGCCTGAAGGCCTACCTGATGCTCGGCAGCCCGGACCATTACGACGCCGACTTCATCAAGGCCTGGATCAGCCTCGACTGGGAACGCAACCTACCGCGCGACCTCTCGCCGGAACAGCGCCAGGCGCTGCACGCGCACCTCGACGCGTTGCTCGAACGACGGCCGCCGTCGGCGCGCCTGGACCAGGACCTGGTCGAGGACCTGCGCCGCCAGTTGCAGCAACTGCCGGTGGCGCAGCGGGTCTACGACCGAGTCAAGCGGCAGAGGCTGCCCAAGGACGTGCCCGACTTCCGCATCAGCGACGCCGCCGGCCGCGACGCGCCGCTGGTGTTCGCGCGCAAGAGCGGCAAGCCGCTCACCGACCCGCTCAGCGGCTTCTTCACCTACCGCGGCTATCGCGAGGTGTTCCTCACCGCCAGCCTCAGCCAGGCCGGCACCATCGCCGAGGAACAGTGGGTGCTCGGGCGCGACCTGAACGATGCCGGCGACGCCGCCAACCTGGCCCTCGACGTGCGTCGCCTGTATTTCCAGGACTACCTGCGGCAGTGGGACGACCTGCTCGCCGACCTCACCGTAGTGCCGATCACCAATGTCACCCAGGCCGCCGACGTGCTGCGCATTCTCTCCGGACCGACCTCGCCGTTCCGCAAGCTGCTCGAGGCGGTGGCCCGCGAGACCGACCTGCAGAAGGGCGACCGGCTGGTCGCCGCGCAAGTGAAGAAGGCCGCCGACGGCACCGTGGACAAGCTCAAGCAGCGCCTCGGCTCGCTGGTCGGCCAGGAGGAAGAGGGCGCCCGCGAACAGCCGCGGCAGGTCGACAGCGACCCGATCAGCGCCCACTTCGCCGAACTCAACAGCCTGGTCAGCAAGGGCGAGGGTGGCAACGAGCCGGCGCCGATCGACAGCCTGCTGGAGGACATGAACGCGCTCTACGTACAGGTCAGCGCCATGGCCGGAGCCAGCGGCGACTCGCTGCTCGGCGACGCCAAGAACCAGGTGGCCGCCGCCGCCTCGCGCGTGGCCCTCAGTGCCGAGCGCCAGCCGCCGGTGGTCCAGGGCCTGGTGAAGAACGTGGTCAACTCCACCACCAGCAGCATGATGGGCAGCGTGCGCAACCAGCTCAACGCGGCCTGGATCAGCGACGTGGTCAGCGTCTACCGGCAATCCCTGGCCGGGCGCTACCCGATCGCCGCCGGCAGTTCGCGCGACGCCACCCTGGAAGACTTCGGCCACTTCTTCGGTGCCGGCGGGGTGATGGACAGCTACTTCCGCCAGTACCTGCAACCCTACGTCGACACCTCCGCCAGCACCTGGCGCTGGCAGCCCGGCGCGGCGCAGAAGCTCGGCATCAACCCCGGCGTGCTGCACACTTTCCAGCGCGCAGCGGCGATCCGCGACGCCTTCTTCCGCTCCGGCGGCATGCAACCGACGGTGCGCTTCGAGCTCAAGCCGGTGACCATGGACGCGGCGATCAGCCAGTTCATCCTCGACCTCGACGGCCAGCAGCTGACCTACGACCACGGCCCCAGCCGCCCAGTGGCGATGCAGTGGCCGAGCGCCAACGGCCTCGGCGTGGTCCGCCTGACGGTGACGCCGCCGCCCAGCAGCGGCCGTTCCGGCCTGACCCTGGAAGGCCCCTGGGCCTGGTTCCGCCTGCTCGACCAGTCGGACCTGGAACGCGGCAACTCGCCGGACCGCTTCACCCTGCGGCTGCGCATCGACGGCTCCAGCATCGCCTGCGAGCTGCGCGCCAGCAGCGCCTTCAACCCCTTCAAGAGCCGGGTCGTGTCCGGCTTCAGCCTCCCGGAGCGCCTTTGAACAGCGTCGGTTTCTACGGCAAGCTGGCCGGCCGCGGCGATTTCGTCAGCCGCGGCCTGCCGAACACCTTCGTCGAACCCTGGGACGCCTGGCTGGCCAGCGGCATGCGCGCCAGCCAGGACGAACTCGGCGCGGCCTGGCTCGACGCCTACCTGACCAGCCCGCTGTGGCGCTTCGCCATCGCCCCCGGCCTGCTCGGCGGCGAAGCGGTGACCGGAGTGGTGATGCCGAGCATCGACCGGGTCGGTCGCTATTTCCCGCTGACCGTCGCCTGCCTGCTACCGGCGAACGCCGACCTCGGCGGGCTGGTCGGCGGCGACGACGGCTGGTTCGAACAGGTCGAGAGCCTGCTGCTCTCCACCCTCGAACCGGAGGCCGAGGTCGAGGCCTTCGAGCAGGCGGTGGCGCAGCTCCCGGCACCGCCCTGCGGACCGCGCATCGAACAATCGCTGATCAGCGGCAACCTGCTGCGCAGCGAAGCGGTGACCCCTGCGCAGCGCCTCGCCGCGCTGGCCCAGCACGCCTGCGACGGCGCCAGCCACTGGTGGGGACGCGGCTCGGCACGGATCTCCGCCGGCCTGATGCGCTACCAGGGCCTGCCGCCGGCGCCGGCGTTCGGACGATTCCTCACCGGAGAGGGCGAGGTGATCCCGCTCTTTCCCGGCATACCCGGTTAAGGACAACTGATGGTGCCCAACTCAGTCAGCTACTACAGGTCGGCCAGCTACAGCCACGTCGGCATGGTCCGCAAGGTCAACGAAGACGCCAGTCTCGACGCCCCCGAGGCGGGACTCTGGGTGGTCGCCGACGGCATGGGCGGCCACGCCGCCGGCGACTTCGTCAGCAGCCTGATCGTCGATACCCTGCGGCGCATCCCGGCGGCCTCCTCGCTACCGGCCTATGTCGGCGCGTTGCGCACCGGCCTCGCCCAGGTCAACGAGCGGGTTCGCCAGGAGGCCGGCCTGCGTGGCGTCAGCGTGATGGGCAGCACCCTGGTACTGCTCGCCGCGCGCGGCAACCAGGCGAGCTGCCTGTGGGCCGGCGACAGCCGCCTGTACCGCCTGCGCGGCGGCGTGCTGGAAGCCATCTCGCGGGACCACAGCTACGTCCAGGAGCTGCTCGACAACGCATTGATCAGCGAGGAAGAGGCGCGCCACCATCCGCGCGCCAACGTGGTCACCCGCGCGGTCGGCGTGCACGAGCAACTGGAACTGTCGGAAGCCGCGCTGCACGTGCTGCCCGGCGACAGCTTCCTGCTCTGCAGCGACGGCCTCAACAAGACCGCCGACGACAGCGAACTGCGCGACGTGCTCAGCCACAGCGATCCCTATGCGGTGGTCCGCAGCCTGGTCCACCTGGGCCTGACCCGCGGCGCCCCGGACAACATCACGGCCCTGGTGGTCAGGGCCTTCTGAGACGGACATGGACATAGAACTTCCGGGATTCGACATCGAACGCGAGCTGGGCGAAGGCGCCATGGCCACGGTCTACCTGGCCACCCAGCGCTCGCTGCAGCGCAAGGTGGCGCTGAAGGTGATGGCCGCGGCGCTGGCCGCCGACCCGAGCTTCGCCGAACGCTTCCTGCGCGAAGGTCGGACCCTGGCGCGGCTGTCGCACCCGAACACGGTGACCATCCACGACATCGGCAACGTCGGCAGTTGCTACTACATGGCCATGGAATACCTGCCCAACGGCACGCTCAAGGAGCGCATCCAGCAGGGCCTCGATCCCGAGCTGGGCCTGGTCTACGTACGGCAGGTGGCCGCCGCGCTCGGCTACGCGCACTCCCAGGGCCTGGTGCATCGAGACGTGAAGCCGGCCAATATCCTGTTCCGCGCCGACGGCACCGCGGTGCTCTCGGACTTCGGCATCGCCAAGTCGATCGAGGACAATACCCAGTTCACCCAGGTCGGCTTCGCCGTCGGCACCCCCAGCTACATGAGCCCGGAGCAGGCCCGCGGGCAGGAGATCGACGGCCGCGCCGACCTCTACGCGCTGGGCGTGGTGCTCTACGAGATCCTCACCGGCAAGCTGCCCTACAACGGCAAGGATTCGCTCTCCACCGCCCTGGCCCACCTCACCGAGCCGCTGCCGGAACTGCCGATCGAACAGGGCCGCTACCAGGACATCCTGCGCCAGTTGCTGGCCAAGGACCCGGCCGAGCGCTTCCCAACCGCCGGCGCGCTGATCGCCGCCCTCGACCGCCTGGCGCCGAGCGCCCTGGAAGCCACCCAGATCCGTCCGCTGGCGACGCCGCAGGGCTCGCCGCGAGCGAGCAACCCGCCGCCGGCCGAACCCGCGCCCATGCCGCCCGCCGACCTCGGCGGCCTGCAACCGGTATCGATCCAGTTGCCGCCGGTCACGCCCAGCGCCGGCGGCGCCACGCCGCCCCCGCCTCCGCCATCGCAAGCGGCGAAACCGCCATCGCCCCCGCCGCCTCCGCTGCCACCGGCGAAGCCGCGTGCCGGCGGCAGCCGCACGCCGCTGATCGCCGCCGCCGCGGCCGCCGTGCTCCTGGCGATCGGCGGCGGCGCCTGGTGGCTGCTGAGCTCGGGCGACGCGCCGAGCGCTGCCGATCCAGCGCCGCTGGGACAGACGCCGGCGGACAAGCCGCAGCAGCAGACCCCGGTGGCCGATGCCGAACAGGACGGCGGCGAGCGTCCGCTGCTGATGCCAGGCAAGAAGACCCTGTTCCAGCGCGTCCTGACCAAACCCGGCGCGGCCATCTCCGCCGAGGCTGGCGGCCCGCCCCGGGCCGGCGCGGTGCCGGCCTTCTCGGTGCTCTACGTGTACGCCCGCAAGCAGGTCGGCGGCAGCCCCTGGCTGCGCGTCGGCGCCTCCAGCAACGGCGAGGGCGACGGCTGGCTGCCGGCCAGCGCGGTGAGCGACTGGAAGCAGAGCCTGGTGCTGAAGTTCACCGAACGCTCCGGCCGCGCGCCGGTGATGTTCCTCAACAGCGCCGAGCAGGTCGAGCGCCTGCTCGGCGATACCCGCGCAGCGCGCGACACCCTGACCCAGGCGGTGGATCACAAGGGCGATCCGCAGGTGGTCGCGGTCGAGCCCAACGACCGGGCGATCCCCCAGGACCAGTTCTACCTGCTGCCGATCTTCGACTCGAAGGAAAGCTTCGACGCCGACGGCCAGCCGGCGCAGTTGCTGGAGGTCGCCTCGATCGACCCCGGCGGCAGCGCCGCGGCACCCCAGGCGCCGGGCCAGGCCGGGCAGGGCGGCGCCAGCGGCGCGGCGAGCGACACCTTCCGCACCGGCATCGTCCTGGTGGTGGACACCTCGGTGTCGATGCAGCCCTACATCGACCGCGTGCGCGAGGTGATCGACGGCCTGCAGCGGCAGATCGGCGAGCGCGGCGACCTGGACAAGGTCAGCTTCGGCCTGGTCGGTTTCCGCAACAACACCGACAAGACCCCCGGCCTGGAATACGTCAGCAAGACCCTGGTGCCGCTGCAACCGGGCAACGACGCGCAGCGCTTCGCCGAGTTGAGCAGCCAGGTGCGCGCCACCGACGTCTCCAGCCACTCGTTCAACGAAGACGCCTTCGCCGGGATCATGCAGGCGGTCGACGAAATGGACTGGTCGCCCTACGCCGGGCGCGTGGTGCTGCTGGTCACCGACGCCGGCGCGCTGCGCAAGAACGACCCGCTCGGGCGCACCCAGATGAACGAGGCCGAGGTCCGCCAGGCGGCGCTGCGCAAGGGCGTGAAGATCTATGCCCTGCACCTGCGCACCCCGGCCGGGAAGAACAACCACGGCTACGCCGAGCAGCAGTACCGCAGCCTCACCGCCGACGCCAACCCGAAGATCGCCGACCTCTACATCCCGGTGGCCGGCGGCGAGGTGAACGCCTTCGGCAACACGGTGAAGGAGATCGGCACGGTGTTCGCCGACCTGGTCCACGACGCCGGCAACCGCAAGCCGCAGGCGCCGCGCTTCGACGCCGCGCCAAGCGTGGCGAGCAAGTCGGCGGCCATCGGCTACGCCATGCAGATGGAATTCCTCGGTCGCCGCGACCCGGTGCGCGCGCCGCAGGTCGTCACCGCCTGGACCGCCGACCGTGACCTGACCAACCCGGCGCTGCCGGCGTTCCAGGTCTGCGTGCTGCTGAGCAAGCTGCAACTCAACGAACTGCAACAGTCGCTGAAACTGATCGTCGACGCGGCCAAGCGCACCCAGACCTCGCCCAAGGACTTCTTCCAGGAAATCGCCAGCGCCAGCGCCTACATGAGCCGCGACCCGGCGCAACTGGTGAAGGGCAGCAACCTGGCGCAGAGCGGCGTGCTCGGCGAATACCTGGAAGGCCTGCCGTACCGCAGCAAGTCGCTGAACATGACCCAGGACCTCTGGCTGTCGCTGAGCGTCGCCGAACAGCAGGACTTCATCGACGAACTGGAGTCGAAGATCCGCCTCTACGAAACCTTCCACAACGACGTCGCCAACTGGGTCCGGTTCGGCGACGCCGACGCCGGCGACGCGCTGTACCGCGTGCCGCTGTCGACGCTGCCATGATCCTGCGCCTGCACGAGGTCGCCCGCAGCCAAGGCGCCGGTCGCCAGCGCTACCGCCTGCGGGTGCCGGCGCTGGAATTGCGCGCGGGTCGCCAGCTGGCCATCGTCGGCCCCAGCGGCTGCGGCAAGAGCACCCTGCTCGACCTGCTGGCGCTGGCCCTGGCGCCGGACCCGGGCGGGCGCTTCGAATTCCTCGCCGGGGAACGCCCGCAGGACATCGCCGCGCTCTGGCGCGACGGCCGCCAGGACCGCTTGGCGGCGCTGCGCCGGCAGCACTGCGGCTACGTGCTGCAAAGCGGCGGGTTGCTCGAGTTCCTCGATGTGCGGCGCAACATCGGACTGCCCTGCGCGTTGCTCGGCGCCCCATCCGCCGAGCGCGTGCAGGCGCTGGCCGAGCGGCTGGAAATCGGCGACCAGCTGGACAAGAAACCGGCGGCGCTGTCGGTCGGCCAGCGCCAGCGGGTCGCCATCGCCCGCGCCCTGGCGCATGCGCCGCGCCTGTTGCTGGCCGACGAGCCGACCGCGGCGCTCGACCCGCTGAACGCCGAACGGGTGATGCGCCTGCTGGTGGAGCAGGCCCGCGAGCGCGGCGCCTGCACCGTGGTCGCCACCCACGACGAGCGCCTGGCTCGCGCCGCCGGCCTGGAAGTCCTGGCCATCCGCTGGCAACGCGAGGCCGACGACAGCGTCGGCGCCTGCCTCGAGGAAGTTGGCTGATGCGCGCCGGCCTGCTGCTCTCGCTGGCCTGGGCCGACTATCGCGGCGAGGCGCGCCTGTCGCTCTGCGCGATCTTCGCCCTGGCGGCGGTGATCACCCCGCTGCTGGTGCTGTTCGGCCTCAAGTACGGCCTGGTCAGCACCCTCACCGAGCGGCTGGAGCGCGCGCCTTCTGTGCGCGAGATCATTCCGGTCGGCGGCGCCCGCTACCGTGCCGAGGACATCGCCGCCCTGGCCGCACGCGCGGACGTCGCCTTCGCCGTGCCGCGCACCCGGCAGATCGCCGCCACCGCCGACCTCAGCGGCGGCGGCGAGACCGCCCTGAGCGTCGAGATGATTCCCAGCGCCACCGGCGACCCGCTGCTGGCCGGCCTGCCGCAACCCGACCGGCCGACCCGCGTGGTGCTCAGCCACGGCGCCGCGGAAAAACTCGGCGCCCAGCCTGGCGAGCGCATCGTCGCGCGCATCGGCCGGCGCATGGATGGCCAGGCACAGAGCCAGCGCCTGGAGCTGGAAGTGCTCGCGGTGCTGCCGCAGGAGCGTTTCGCCCGCGACGCGCTGTTCGCCCCGCTGGCCCTGCTGGAAGCCGCCGAGGACTATCGCGACGGTCGCGCGGTGGCCGCCTACGGCTGGCCGGGGAAGGCCGGCGAGACCCCGCGCGCACGCATCTACCCGGGCTTCCGCCTGTACGCCCGAGACCTCGATGCGGTGGAAGGGCTGCGCCGGCACTTCGTCGCGAGTGGCGTGGAAGTCGCCACCCAGGCCGAGGCCATCGCCCAGGTGCGCAGCCTCAGCCGCAACCTCGGCCTGGTGTTCTGGATCGTCGCCGCGCTGGCCATCGGCGGTGCCTTCGCCGCCATCGCCGCCAGCAGCCTGGCCGCCGTCGAACGCAAGCGCCGCGCCCTGGCGGTGCTGCGTCTGCTGGGCTTCCCGACCGCCGCGCTGGTCGGCTTCGTCATGCTCCTGGCGCTGTTCAGCGCCGTCTTCGGCCTGTTCCTCGCCGGGCTGCTGTACGCCGCCACGGCCGGCGCGCTGAACCACCTGTTCGACAACCAGAGCGGCGAGTTCGTCTGCCGCCTGCTACCCAGCCACTACCTGACGGCGCTGCTCGCCACGCTGCTGTGCAGCGTCCTGGCCGCCGCCAGCGGCGGCTGGCGCGCGGCGCGGATCGAAGCCGCAGAGGGATTACGCGATGTTTGAGAAAGCCATTCTTCCGCTCGCCCTCGGCGCCTGCCTGGCATTTGCCGCGCCGGCCTGGGCCGAAGGCGACTCGCCGGACAATCCCAAGCCGCTGGCCGACGACGTCGCCCTGCCGCTGCCGTGTGGCGGCGAGATGGTCTTCCGGCATGTCTACGTACTCGCCGAAGGCGCCCTCGACGATCGCGAGGTCAACCTCGGCTACGCCTTCAACGAAGGCGAGGCGGGCTACCAGCAGTCGTTCATCTCCGGCTACCGGCGCGACTACGTGAACGGCCAGTTCAGCCTCGCCGACCTGGCACCGGCCTGGCAGCAGAAGCTCTCCGCCAGCCTGCCGAAGCCTGCCGCCGGCACCCCGCTGAAGCCGATGCTGTACTTCATCGGCAAGTACGAGGTGACCGCCCGCCAGTACGCCGCGGTGATGAGCCAGGCGGCCGCGCTCTCCGGCCAGGGCGAGGCGCCGGCCTGCGACGTGCCGGACGGGATGGCCGCGCGGCTGCCCAAGGTCAACCTCTCGCGCTTCGACGCCGAACGCTTCGGCGCGGTGTACAGCGCCTGGCTGCTGAAGAACCACCCGGAACTGCTGCCGGTCAGCGGCCGCGGCAAGAATCCCGAGGACGGCGGCATCGGCTTCGTCCGCCTGCCCACCGAGGTCGAGTGGGAGTTCGCCGCGCGCGGCGGCCAGGCGGTAAGCCGCCAGGAACTGGAAGGCCGGCTGTTCCCGCGCAAGGTCGAGGGCAGCGACCAGGAAGGCCCGCTGGGCGACTGGGCGGTGTACAACCAGGTCGCCGGCGGCACCGGGCAGGCCGCGCGACTGTTGCCGGTAGGGATGAAGCGGCCGAACCCGCTGGGCCTGTTCGACGTGATCGGCAATGCCGCGGAGATGGTCCAGGAGTCCTTCCAACTGGTCCACGCCGGTCGCCGGCAGGGCACATATGGCGGTTTCGTGGTGAAGGGCGGGAACTATCTCGAAGGCGAGATGACTCTATTCACCGGGATGCGCCGCGAATACCCGCTGTTCGCCGCCGACGGCAGCGAACAGCGCAACGAGACCACCGGTTTCCGTGTCGCCATCGGCGCGCTGTCCGCGCCGCGCTCGCGCTATCCCGAGCTGTTCGCCCAGTGGCAGAAGGAAGGCCGACTAGCGGCATTGACCGATGCCATCGATGACGCTCAAGATCCCACCAAGCAATTGGACGGAATCATTGCCGCCACCCGCGACCCGCAGATGCAGGCGCAGTTGGCCCAGATAAACGAGGAACTCAAGCGTAACGTTTCGTTGATCGCCCGGCAGCGCGAAGAGGCCGCCGGAAACCTGATACAGTCGGCGGCACTGGTCGCCGAGACGATCAACAACTACAACATACGCCTGACCAACCTCAAGAAGGACAGGGAGAAAGCCGTGGCAGCCAGGGATCAGGCGACCGCCCAGCTCTATGCCGGCGCCATCGCCAACGGGCGCAGCGCCCTCGATGGCGCATTGGCCATCTACATCGACAACCTCGCCACCGGCACCCGTTACACCGACGCGGTGATCCAGGCGCAGTTCCAGCGCATCCAGGAAGAACTCAATCGCAACCCGGTTCTGGGCAAGAGCCTGGTCAAGCGCGCGACCCTGTTCGTCAAACACGTCGGAGATTATCGCCAGCAGCACCGGGCCGAGCCGGAGGCGGTATTGAAGGAATTGCTCGCGTCCAGCGGGCGTTGAAGGAGTTCCGTCCGGCCCCTCTCGGCAGCCGGGCGGTTCATCAAACCAGGAGTGAGATGCAATGAGCCAACCCAGCGAAAACCGTTTGATCACCTCGGCGCGCTACGCGCTCTGCCTGTTGACCGCCAGCGGCGTGCTGCTCAGCGGCTGCGCCAGCAGCGGCGTCGGCTCGGTCGCCCAGACCACCCGCGCGGAATACTACCCGTCCTGCTACGAGCCGGTGTCGCACCTGCGCAGCACCGATAACGCAGTGCGCAATTCGGCCATCACCGGCGCCATTACCGGCGGCCTCCTGGGCGGCCTGGCCGGCGGCCTGGCCAGCGACGAGAACCGCGGCCGCAATGCCGCCCTCGCTGCCGCAGGCGGCGCCCTGGCCGGCGGCGCGGCGGGCTACTACATGGAGAAGCAGAAGCAGATCAGCGATGACCGCGCGCGCATCGGCTCCTACGGTACCGACGTCGACCGCAGCACCGTCGAGATCAACCGTAGCGTGGCCTACGCCAAGTCGGCGCAAAGCTGCTACCAGAGCCAGTTCAAGGCTCTGCTCGACGGTCGCAAGAACAAGTCGATCAACGAAGCCGAAGGGCGCAAGCGCCTGGCCGAGATCGTCAGCGGCCTGCAGGAGACCAACGCCTTGCTGGTCGCCGCCAACGGCCGTGCCGGCGAGAACATCAGCAACTACACCCAGGCCTACGAGAAAGACCTGCAGCAGGTCGGCGTACCGCGCGCCGAGGTGACCAAGGTCGCCGAGGCCGAGAACCGCGCCAGCACTACGAAAGGCGGCAGCAAGCCCAAGACCGGCAGCAATCCCAAGGTGCCGAAGGAAGCGGTCGCCACCGAGCAGACCATCCGCAAGGCCCAGGACGCGCAAAGCGAAGGCAACAAGGTGGCCTCCCAGGGCCAGGGCATGATCCGGGAAGTCTGCAACAGCCCGGACATGGGCGACTGGGCGCCGCCGAGCTGCGCCAAGGCCTGATCGGCCTCGTTACCGGCACGAACGCGACGGCGACCTTCGGGTCGCCGTTTCGTTGAGGGGGCTGGCGCGCTGACCCGACCGGCCTGAAGGTCGAGCGTTCGCCGGGACGGCTGCTTCCGACGTTTCCGGCTTCCCGGCGGCAGCGGTTCTTCCCGCAGGGCGGATATCGCCACCGGCACGCTCCGCCGCTACTCCGCCCTATACGAAATGCTGCACCGCGGGGAAAACGCTAGAACAACGCCATCTGCGCCCCCGGCACGGCGAACCGGCTGCAATCCAGCCCGAAGCCCTCGCGGCGGTCCAGCCCGAGGCGCTTCATCGCCACCGCGAAACGCTGCGCCAGCAGGTCGGCGAACGGTCCCTGGCCACGAAAGCGGTGGCCGAAGCGGCTGTCGTAGACCTCGCCGCCACGGCATTGGCGGACCAGGCTCATCACATGCTCGGCGCGTTGCGGGTAGTGCGCCGCCAGCCATTCCTCGAACAGCGGGGCGACTTCGCGCGGCAGGCGCAGGAGCATGTACGCGGCGCTGCGCGCGCCGGCGTCCCGCGCCGCCTGGAGCAGGCGCTCCAGCTCCATGTCGTTGACCATCGGGATCATCGGCGAGCAGAGCACGCCCACCGGGATGCCGTTGCCGCTGAGCGTGCGGATCGCCCGCAGTCGCGCCGAGGGCGCCGCCGCGCGCGGTTCGAGAATGCGCTTGAGCTCGTCGTCGAGGGTGGTCAGGCTGATCATCACCGCCACCAGGTTCTGCTCCGCCAGTTCGCGCAGCAGGTCGAGGTCGCGAAGGATCAGCGAGCCCTTGGTGACGATGGTCAGCGGGTGACGGAAGCGCAGCAGCACCTCCAGCACCTGGCGGGTCAGGCGGCGTTCGCGCTCCAGCGGCTGGTAGGGGTCGGTATTGGCGCCCAGGTTGATCGGCGCGCAGCGATAGCCGGGCTTGCTCAGTTCCTGCTCCAGCGCGCTGGCGACGTTGCTCTTGGCGATCAGCCGGGTCTCGAAATCGATCCCCGGCGAGAGGTCCCAATAGGCATGGCTGGGCCGCGCATAGCAGTAGATGCAGCCATGCTCGCAACCACGGTAGGGATTGATCGAACGATCGAAAGGGAGGTCCGGCGACTGGTTGCGGGAGATCACCGTGCGGGCGATCTCCTCGCGCACCTCGGTGAGCTGGATCGGCGGCACGTCCTGCTCCCAGCCATCGTCGAAGGCCTCGCTGTGGGTCGGGGCGAAGCGGTTGAGGGGGTTGCTGGCGGTACCGCGACCGCGCGGGGGCAGGGGAGCGCTCATGAGGGGAACCCGGCGAAATACTGTATATGGATACAGTATCGCACCGGGCCCCGGCCCACAGCCATCGCCGCCGGTCGGCGGCGAGCGGTCAGGCGTCGGGCTTCTTCTTCAGCTTGGGATTGGGGAAGAACTGCACCGACTGCACCTTCGGGTTGGCCGGCTTCGGCGCGTTCTGGTTGACCCGCGTACCCAGCTCCTTTGGGATCGACTGGCCCTGGGCGTTGAGCGTGTCGGCGTAGCCGCAGGCCACGCATTCGCGGTGCGGCACGCCGTCCTCTTCCCACATTTGGATCTTGTCCTGTTCGCTGCACGCCGGGCAGACCGCCCCGGCGATGAAGCGCTTCCTGGTGATCGCCGGGCTCATGCGGCCTCCCCGACCAGCCCGGAGTGACGCAGCAGGGCGTCGATGGACGGCTCGCGACCGCGGAAATCGACGAACAACAGCATCGGCTCGCGGGAGCCGCCGCGGGCCAGGATCGCCTCGCGGAAGGCACGCCCGGTATCGGGGTTGAACACGCCTTCTTCCTCGAAACGCGAGAAGGCATCGGCGGACAGCACCTCGGCCCACTTGTAGCTGTAGTAACCGGCCGCGTAGCCGCCGGCGAAGATGTGCGCGAAGCTGTTGGCGAAGCGGTTGTACGCCGGCGGACGCATCACCGCCACTTCGTCGCGGATGCCCTCGAGCACCTGCAGCACGCTGCGGCCGTCGCCGTGGGTGGCGTGCAGCTCGAAGTCGAAGAGGGAGAACTCCAGCTGGCGGACCATCATCATCCCGGACTGGAAGTTCTTCGCCGCCAGCATCTTCTCCAGCAGGTCCTGCGGCAGCGCCTCGCCGGTCTCGTAGTGGGCGGAGATCAGCGCCAGGCCTTCCGGTTCCCAGCACCAGTTCTCCATGAACTGGCTGGGCAGCTCGACGGCGTCCCAGGCCACCCCGTTGATCCCGGAGGCGGCGGCATGCTCGACGCGGGTCAGCAGGTGGTGCAGGCCATGGCCGAACTCGTGGAACAGGGTAGTGACCTCGTCGTGGGTCAGCAGCGCCGGCTTGCCGTTCACCGCCGGGGTGAAGTTGCACACCAGGTAGGCCACCGGGTCGATCAGCCGGCCCTGGGCGTCGCGCCGGCGGTCGCGGGCGCCGTCCATCCAGGCACCGCCGCGCTTGTTGGCGCGGGCATAGAGGTCGAAGTAGAAGCGGCCGACGTGCTCGCCGTTCTCGAGGATCTCGAACAGGCGTACGTCGGCGTGCCAGCGTTCGAAATCGTGCAGTTCGCGGATCTGGATGCCGTAGAGGCGCTCGACGATGGCGAACAGGCCGGAAAGCACCTTGTCCACCGGGAAGTAGGCACGCAGCGCCTCCTGGGACACGCTGTAGCGCGCCTCGCGGAGTTTCTCGGCGTAGTAGCCGGCGTCCCAGCTCTGCAATTCGGCGCAGCCCTGCTCGGCGGCGTAGGCGCGCAGCTGCTCCAGGTCGCGGGCGGCGAACGGCTTGCTGCGCACCGCCAGGTCGCGGAGGAAGCTGAGCACCTGGTCGCTGGACTCGGCCATCTTGGTCGCCAGCGACAGCTCGGCGTAGTTGGCGAAGCCGAGCAGGCCGGCCAGCTCCTGGCGCAGGTCGAGGATCTCTTCCATCACCGGACCGTTGTCGTTCTGCCCGGCGTTCGGGCCCTGGTCGGAGGCGCGGGTGCAATAGGCGGCGTATACCTCTTCGCGCAGGGCGCGGTCATCGGCATAGGTCATCACCGCGTAGTAGCTGGGGAACTCCAGGCTGATCAGCCAGCCGTCCAGGCCCTTGGCCTCGGCGGCCTGCTTCATCTGGGCCTTGGCCGAATCGGTCAGGCCGGCCAGCGCGGCTTCGTCGGTGACATGCTTGGTCCAGGCCTGGGTGGCGTCGAGCAGCTGGTTGGAGAAACGGCTACCCAGCTCGGACAGGCGCGACTGCACCTCGGCATAGCGCTTCTGCTTGTCCGCCGGCAAGTCGATGCCGGACAGGCGGAAGTCGCGCAGGGCGTGTTCGAGGATGGTTTTCTGGGCCACGTCGAAGCCGGCCGCCTCGGGGCTCTTCGCCAGCGCCTCGTAGGCCTCGAACAGGGCGCGGTTCTGCCCCAGCTCGGTGGAGTAGGCCGACAGCTCCGGCAGGCAGGCCTCGTAGGCCTCGCGCAGCTCGGCGCTGTTGCACACCGCGTTGAGGTGGCTGACCGGACTCCAGGCGGCGCCCAGACGGTCGTTGAGTTCGTCCATCGCCAGCACCAGGCCCTTCCAGGTCGGCTGCTCGCGCTGGGTTTCCAGCAGGCGGGCGATGGCGGCGCGGTTATCGGCGAGGATCCGCTCGATGGCCGGCTTCACGTGTTCCGGGCGAATGGAGGAGAAAGGCGGCAGGTCGTAGGCCTGCAGAAGGGGATTCGCGCTCACGTTGGCAACCTTGGCTAAGGAAATACCCGACCATCTTAAATACAATCGGCGGCATCCGCAGCCTGAGGAAAACTATCGTGACCATTCGTTCCTACCAGGGCAAAACGCCACTGCTCGGCGAGCGGGTCTTCGTCGATCCCTCGGCCGTGCTCGTCGGCGACATCGAGATCGGCGCCGACAGCTCGGTCTGGCCGCTGGTGGTGATCCGCGGCGACATGCACCGCATCCGCATCGGCCAGCGCAGCAGCATCCAGGACGGCAGCGTGCTGCACATCACCCACGCCGGCCCCTTCAACCCGGACGGTTTTCCGCTGAGCATCGGCGACGAAGTGACCGTCGGGCACAAGGTCCTGCTGCACGGTTGCAGCATCGGCAACCGGGTGCTGGTGGGGATGGGCTCGATCGTCATGGACGGCGCGGTGATCGAGGACCAAGTGATCCTCGGCGCCGGCAGCCTGGTGCCGCCGGGCAAGGTGCTGGAGAGCGGCTTCCTCTACGTCGGCAGCCCGGCGAAGAAGGCCCGTCCGCTGAGCGACAGGGAGCGCGGCTTCTTCACCTACACCGCCGGCAACTACGTGAAGCTCAAGGACCTGCACATCGCCGAGGACTACCATGCGTGACGCCACGCTGCGCTACCCGAACATCCTCTTCGATCTCGACGGCACCCTCACCGACCCACGCGAGGGCATCACCCGCTCGGTGCAGTTCGCCCTCGCCCGCCTGGGCATCGACGAGCCGGACCTGGCGCGCCTGGAACACTTCATCGGCCCCCCGCTGTTGCAGTGCTTCATGCAGACCTACGGCTTCGACGAAGCGCGCGCCTGGGAGGCGGTGAACCACTACCGCGAGCGCTTCAGGGTCACCGGTCTCTACGAGAACCGCGTGTTCGACGGCATTCCCGAGCTGCTCGAAGCCCTGGTCGGACGCGGCCACACGCTCTACGTCGCGACCAGCAAGCCCGGCGTGTTCGCCCGCGAGATCGCCCGCCACTTCGCCTTCGACCGTCACTTCAAGGCGATCTACGGCAGCGAGCTGGACGGCACGCGCACGCACAAGGACGAACTGATCCGCCATCTGCTCGACAGCGAAGGCCTGGCAGCGGAGCATTGCCTGATGATCGGCGACCGCATGCACGACCTGCTCGGCGCCAGCCGCAACGGTGTCGCCTGCATCGGCGTCGGCTACGGCTTCGGCAGCGAAGACGAACTGCGCGCGCACCAGCCGACCCATTACTGCGCCGACCTCGCCGCCCTGCGGCAGGTGTTGGAATCCCACTGACCCATGCTCCGTTTCAGACAAGGACGCCTGACATGACCGACAATCCCTTCGCCACCCCCACCGCCCCGGTGCAGCCGCCGGCCAGAGAGGTGCCCGCCACCACCCAGCCCTATGCGTTCATCGCGGTGCTGGCGCTGGTCACCTGCCTGTCCTTCGCCGTAAGCCTGGGCATCCAGTGGTACAACGACATCGGCGAGATCCGCCAGCGTTTCTCCGAGCACCTGCAACTGATGGCGCCGCACTGGTTCACCGGCCTGGTGTTCTACGCGGCGGCCAACCTGCTGGTGCTGCATGCCTACCGCGAGAAGCGGCAGCTCATCGAGTTCCGCCCGCTGGCGCTGCTGCTGATCGGCTACGGTCTGCTCAACCTGGTCTGCGGCATGCTCGCCGGGATCGGCCTGGCACCGCTGACGCTGCCGTTCTACCAGTGGGTGACGGCGCAATCCAGCTACGGCGTCTGGCTGATGGCGTTCAACGAAGCGATGAGCTGGGTCTACCTGCTCCTGGGCAGCCTGCTGCCGTTGGGGCTGGTGCTGCTCGGCAGCCGGGTGAACTCGCCGCGCCTGGCCGAAGGGGAAGAAGCCCGCGTCGCTGCCTGGCAGGTCGCCCTGGGCGCCGCGCTGTGTTTCGCCACGCTGTGTTTCAAGCTGATGCAGTTCCTTCCCTACGCCCTGCTGCGCTACGACGAGCCTTGGCTATACGGCCTGTACCTGAGCGGCGTGGCGCTGCCCGCGGCGCTGCTCTTCGGCGCCGTCTGCACGCGCCTGCCGGCGCGCCTGCAACGCTTCGCCGCCGGCCGCGCGCTGCTGCTCGCGGTGGTCGCCATGCTGCTCTGGAGCGTCGCGCTGCTGGCGGTCGGCGGGGGGCTGGCGCTGCTGATGATCCTCGGCCTGGCGCCCGCTGGCATCGGCTATACGCTGCTGGTGGCGCTGCTCGGCGTCGGCCTGTTGGCGCTGCTCTGGCCGATCGGCCGGCTGGCCACGCGCTGGTGCTACGCCGACCAGCTCGCCGCCTGAGCAGGCGTCAGGGCGCTGCGGCGGCCAGCCGCTGCAACGCCGCCTGGCGCTCCGCCAGGGGGAGCTGGCCAAGGGCACGGACCCGCGCATAGAACGCCGGCCAGTTGCCGCCGACCTGGCGGAACAGCACGGCGAACGCCGCCACCCATTGGTCGTAGAGGCCGAAGGGAAGCAGCTTGGCATTGTTGAACGGCGCGTCGATCCAGGCCTTGAACGGCGACTCGCCACCCCATTCGCGCTGGCTCAGCGCCGCGTACTCGCGGCGCAGGCGCTGGAATTCGGCAGCCTTGCCGGCACGCTTGGCGGCATCGTCCAACGGCCCGGCATAAAGTGCTTCGAGGCGCGCACGACTGGCCAGGACCAGCGCGGTGAACTGCTCGCGGCGCTTCTCCTCGCGGCCGTCCGCCGGCGGCAGTCCACGATATTCGCGCCACTGGCGGGTACCTTCCTGTTCGACGAAGGTGGCGAAGGATTCGTTGAAGGCGGTGTCGTCGCGCAGGTAGAACTTCTGGTGCGCCAGTTCGTGGAAGATCAAGGTCGCCAGCCGTTCGTCGTCCCAGCGCAGCATGCTGCTGAGGATCGGATCGTCGAACCAGCCGAGGGTCGAGTAGGCCTGCACCCCGCCGACGTAGACGTCGTCGCCGAGCGCCCGCTGGCGCGCCGCCTCGGCGCGCGCGGCGGCCTCGCTGTAGTAGCCGCGGTAGGCCACGCAGCCGGCGATGGGGAAGCAATGGGTGACCGGCTGCAGCGACAGCTCCGGGGTGGCGAACACGTTCCATACCACGTAGGGCCGGCCGATATCGGCGTACAGGCGATAGCTGCGGTTGTCCGGCAGGCCGAGGCGTTCGCTGGCGAATTGCCGGGCCTTTTCCGCCTTCGCCAGGCGTTCGCGCAAGCGCGCGTCGCGCTGCGGGTCGGCGATCACCGCGGCGGCCGGCTCGCGGGCGCGCAGCAGGGCGAACTGGCCGCTGGCCAGTTGCCCGTAGTAGGAGACGGTCGAGCAACCGCTCAGCGCCAACAGCGCCAGGCAGGGAACCCAACGGGGCAGTCGAAGGTCAGCAAGCGGATGGCGAAGGCGGCGTGGCATGGGCGGAACATAGCACAGCACGCGGACCGCCCGCCGCCCTACCAGCACCGGTCCGCGATCCGGCGAGGCGGAGGAACGCAAGGCGTTTTTCCAAGGCGCAACGGATGGCGGCCGGGTTAAAGGAGCTTCGGAGTCTTCTATGCGTACGCTGCTGCTTGCCGGTGGCCTGCTCGTCCTGAGCGGCTGCTCACTGATGATGCCCACCCCCGACCCGAACCGCGCCTGGGTCGACCTCGATACCCAGCCCGACGCCGATCTCGCCGCCGTGGAAGTCGACGACAAGAGCTGGGACCGCACGCGCTACTTCGAGGTCGATCCCGGCACCCGCGAACTCACGGTGCGCTACCAGTTCACCGTCGACCCGACCAACATCGGCCCCGTGGACAGCCCGCTCTGGCGCGATTGCCAGCTCAACCTCAAGTTCAAGGACTTCAGCGCCGGCCAGCGCTACCGCCTGGAGGCCGGGCACATCGGCTTCCGTCCCTGGGCGAAGCTCTACGACCAGGACAACAGGGAACTGGCGCGCGGCCGCGAGGGACGCTGCGCGAAGGTCTGAACGGCGCAAGGCGAGGGCGCTATGCTAGGAGCTGAACGCCCTCCGGAGCCCGCCCCATGCGTCCACTCACCCGTCTCGTCCCGCTCGCGCTGCTGCTCCTCGCCGGCTGCGCCGGACCGCTGCCGCAGCCGGACCCGCAGATGGCCTGGGTCGAGCTGCGCAGCGCGCCGGCCAACACCCTGCTGGCCGAGCGCCTGGACGGCGAGCGGTTGAGCGACGGGCGCTACTTCCAGGTCACTCCGGGACGCCATGTGCTGGAGGTGCGCTTCCAGTACGAACTCTATGGCGGTTCCGGCGGCGGGGGCGGCGGCTTCGGCGAGCCGGTGCAGATCAACTGCTACCAGCAGGTGGTCTATGACGGCTTCGAGGCGGGCCGGCGCTATCGCCTGGAGGTGCGCCCGCAATTGCGCAGGGCGCTGGCGCTACTGAGCGACGAGCGTGGCGAGGTGGTCGCCCGTTCGAACTTCCAGACCAGCCGCTGCCCGCCGTACTGAAACGCAGCGGCTCAGCCGTCGTTCTTCTGGTAGATGATCTTCTTGGTGCCGTTCTCGCAACTGCCGACCACCATGTTCGGGTCGCTGACTTCGTCGTTGCGCACGATCTCCAGGGTGTAGGAGGTCACCCCGGCCGACTGGATCTTGGTCTCGATCTCCGCCTTGAGTTCCTCGCACGGCTTCGGCGCGGCCAGCGCCGTGGCGCTGAACAGCAAGGCGGCAATCCCCAGCCCGATGGTTTTCATGACCCGTCACTCCTCGTCGATGCCTGGCAGCCGAGTGCTGCGCAGCGCATCCTGCCGCATTCGACTGCGGCAGGCCAGGGCCAGTTCGCCGGGCTGGGGAAGCGTTCCGCTCAGCCGTCGAGGCTGGCGTCCAGGCTGATCTTCGCGTTGAGCACCTTGGATACCGGGCAACCGGCCTTGGCCTTGTTGGCGATCTGCTCGAAGGTCTGCGCGTCCGCCCCCGGCACGCGCGCCCTGAGCACCAGGTGCACGGCAGTGATGGCGAAACCGTCGGACTGCTTGTCGAGGGTGACCTCGGCGCGGGTCTCGATACGTTCGGCGGTCAGGCCGGCCTCACCGAGCATCATCGACAGGGCCATGCTGAAGCAGCCGGCGTGGGCCGCGCCGATCAGCTCTTCCGGGTTGGTTCCCGGTGCGCCCTCGAAGCGGGTATTGAAGCCATAGGGGTTGTCCTTGAGCGCGCCGCTTTCGGTGGAAAGGGTGCCCTTGCCGTCTTTCAGGCCGCCTTGCCAGACCGCCGATGCCGTCTTCTTCATGTCGACTCCTCCGGAGCTGTGGATGGACATCCGCTCGCGTCGGCGAGCGGGCATGTCTACATGGGAGGACGACGCAGCCGGACAAGTTCAGTCCGCTTGCGCGGCGGCGGGATTCAGGCGCAACCGTCGATGCGGCAGAGCGGCGCCGCGGCCCCGCCCACGGCACCGCTGCCGCCGGCAAGGCGCAGCTGCGTTTCGAGGAAAGCCCGCCAGTCGTCCGGCTGGCCGAGGTAGCGCCCGGTGTCGAGCACCTGCAGGCGGCCGTCGCGCTCCAGGGCGAAGGTCGGGAAGCCAGCGGCGCCGAGACGGTTCATCAGCCGCCGACTGTCGGCGAAGTGCGCGCGCAGCGGCTCGCCGGAGCAGGCGTCGAACGCCTCGGCGAAGCCCTCGCCAAGCCCCAGTTCGGCACCCAGCTCGAGCAGCACCGGACGCTCGGCGATACGCCGGCCCTCGACGTAGTGGGCACGCTGGATCCGCGCCAGCATCGCCGCGCCGAGGCCGTCGAGCGCTTCGGCGGCAAGCACGGCGGCGGTCGGCGGGGCCGAGTCGAATACCGCGCTGGTGTCGCGCAGCAGGCCGTCGAAGTAGTCCTTGCCGAACGGCTGGCCGGTCAGTTGGGCGATCCGCAGGTCATGGGGCATCACGTAGTGGCGCAGACCGGCGCCGACCGGCTGGCGGTTGGCATCGGTCATCATGCCGCCGCCATGCAGGCGTACGTCCAGACACGTCACCTCGCAGGCGGCGGCGAGCAGCGGCGAGGCGCCGTAGCACCAGCCGCAGAGCGGATCGTAGAGGTAATGCAGGGTGAGGTCGTTCATCTCGGTCTCCACGAGACGCCCCGCAGGGGACGCCTCGATCAGCGGCTATCGGCGGGCGCGGCTCAGGGCCACTGCATCTCGCCCTTGAGCACCTTGGCGCTCAGCTCCAGGCCTTCCTCGCCCGGCAGGTTCGGGTAGCGGCGCTTCATCGCCTCGACCAGCGCGGCGGAATCCCTGGCCTTGGGCAGTTCGGCTTCCAGGGCCTTCAGGTAGTCACGGGTGAAGCGCACGCCGTCCAGGCCCTTCGGCTCCTCGCCGGTGAAATGGCCGGGCACCACGCGCCGCGGTTGCAGCGCCTCGATCCGGTCGAGCATCGCCACCCAGGCCTGGCGCGAGGCCTGGGTCTGGGTATCGGCGGTCCAGACGTGCGAACCGGATTCCACCAGCACGCCACCAACCACCGTCTTCAGCGACGGAATCCACAGCACCGTGCGGTCCGGGCTCGGCCCCTTCAGGTCGACCACCTTCAGGGCATGGCCTTCCAGCTTCAACTGGTCGCCCTTCAGCGGCTCCGGCACCACCAGCGACGTCGGCGCGTTGTCCTTGAGGATCGGCCCCCAGTAGGCCAGCTTGGCGTCCTTGGTCGCCTGGATGTGTGCGACGGTCTGCGCCGTCGCGAGGATCTTCGCCTCGGGGAAGGCGGCCTTCAGCACGTCGAGGCCGAAGTAGAAGTCCGGGTCGCCGTGGCTGATGTAGATAGTGCTGAGGGTCTTGCCGCTGGCCTGGATACGCTTGACCAGTTGCTCGGCGTCGGCGCGGGAGAACTGCGCGTCGATCAGCATCGCCTCGCGCTGGCCCACCAGCAGTTCCGAGGACACGGCGAAGATCGCCTTCTCGCCGGGGTTGTAGACCTCCAGCCGCAGCGGTTCGGCGCTGGCGGCGAAGACGCCGGCGGCACCCAGCAGGGCGGCGGCGGCGAACAGGGAACGAAGCAATCCATGGCGCGACATGAGCGGTTCTCCAGGCAGTGGGATCAGAGGCTTGCCATGTTAGTTGCTTGAAAGCGCGCAAAAAGCCCCGCAATAATCACAGCTTTGTTGCATGGATCGAGCGAATCATGGACCGCCTGACCGCCACTCGCGTCTTCGTCGAAGTCATCGACAGCGGCAGCCAGACCGCCGCCGCCGAGCGTCTGGACATGTCCCGGGCGATGGTCTCGCGCTACCTCGCCGAGTTGGAGGAGTGGGTCGGCGCACGCCTGCTGCACCGCAGCACCCGCCGCCTGAGCCTGACCGACGCCGGCGCGGAGCTGTTGCCGCAGTGCCGCGAGATGCTCGCCGTGGCCGACGCCATGCAGGCCACCGGCCAGACCCGCCGCGACAGCCCGCGCGGCACTCTGCGCATCACCAGCAGCCTGTCCTTCGCCCAGGCCTGGCTGACCCGTGCCGCCGCCGCCTTCGTCGAGCGCTACCCGGGCACCGCCATCGACCTGCAGGTCAACAGCCAGGTGGTCAACCTGGTGGAGGAGCGCATCGACCTGGCCCTGCGCATCGCCAACCAGCTCGACCCCAACCTGATCGCCCGCCGCCTCGGCGAATGCCGCTCGGTGATCTGCGCCGCGCCGGACTACCTGCGCCGCCACGGCACCCCGCGGCGCCCGGAGGACCTGGCGCTGCACAACTGCCTGACCTACTCCTACTTCGGCCGCAGTCTCTGGCAGTTCGAGCGCGACGGCGAGCCGACCAGCGTGCCGGTGGGTGGCAGTCTCAGCGCCAACGAATCCACCGTGCTGCTGGAGGCCGCCGCCGCCGGTGCCGGGATCAGCCAGCAGCCGCTGTACTCGGCAGCCCCGCTGATCCGTAGCGGACGCCTGGTGGCGCTGCTGCCGGAGTGGTCGCCGCAGGTGCTCGGCATCCACGCGGTGTACGCCTCGCGCCGGCAGATGCCGCCGGCGCTGCGGGCGCTGCTGGACTTCCTGGTCGAACGGATGGCGGCCGATCCGCACTGGGACGAGGCGGGCCCCCTGGCGCTGGCGTGAAAGCCGGGTAGACTGCTGGACGCGCCGCCTTCGACGCACCTTTATCCCCTGTCTGGAGCACGTCCATGTCCCTGTCGATCTACCAGGCTTCGATCCCGACCTTCCTGCGCACCCTCGGCAACCTCTCGGCGATCCTGAAGAAAGCCGCCGCCCACGCCGAAGCGAAGAACATCGATCCGCGCATCTTCATCGACGCCCGGCTGGCGCCGGACATGTTCCCCCTGGCGCGCCAGGTGCAGATCGCCAGCGACGCCGCCAAGGGCGCCGGCGCGCGGCTGGCCGGGCTGGAAGTGCCGAGCTACGCGGATACGGAAACCACCTTCGACGAACTCCAGGCACGCATCGCTCGCACCGTCGAGTTCCTCGAGGGCATCCGCGAGGAACAACTGGACGGCGCCGAAGAGCGCAACGTGACCCTCAAGGTGCGCGGCCAGGAGATCAGCTTCAACGGCCGCGACTTCCTCTTCGGCTTCGCCCTGCCCAACTTCTTCTTCCACGTCACCACCGCCTACGCCATCCTCCGCCACAACGGCGTCGAACTGGGCAAGATGGACTTCCTCGGCGGCGCCTGAGGTTCCCGAGCCGGGATGGCACGCACAAGGACCATGGAATGGATCGGAAAACCCTCGACGACACCAGCAAGTTCCTCAGCTATGTCCTTCGCCACCAGCCCGAGGCCATCGGCCTGACGCTGGACGGCGAAGGCTGGGCCGACATCGACGCCCTGATCGCCGGCGCGGCGCGGGACGGCCGCGCCCTCGACCGCGTGCTGCTCGGCGCGGTGGTCGAGAACAACGACAAGAAGCGCTTCGCCCTCTCCGCCGATGGCCAGCGCATCCGCGCCGTGCAAGGCCACTCGCATGCCGCGGTGGCCATCGCCTACGCCCCCGCGGTCCCGCCCGCAGTGCTCTACCACGGCACCGCCAGCCGCTTCCTCGACTCCATCCGCGAGCGCGGCCTGGTTCCCGGCAGCCGCCACCACGTCCATCTCTCCGCCCGCCGCGCCACCGCCCTGGAAGTCGGCCGCCGCTACGGCAGCCCGGTTCTGCTGGAAATCGACGCGCGCGACATGCATCTGGCCGGGCACCTATTCCACCAGGCGGAGAACGGCGTCTGGCTGACCGAGCGGGTACCCGTGCGGTTCATCCGCGAGGCTTGAGAAGGCATCGCCTCTCATCGGGAAGTCGTAGGGCGCATAACGCGCAGCGTTATCCGCCGATGCGCCGAGGCTAAAAGGAGAAAGCCGCCGCCTGCGATGAACCAACCGCCTCCTTGATGGCCCGCTGCCGCCTAGCAGAAGCGGCAGTGGAGCAGGCGGTGAAAGCCGGCTTGACTGAGGAAAAACACCGACAAGCGCAGGACGCCCGATGGACCTTCGCCCCAGCCACGTGCATGTGTTCCCACCCAGCCGCGACCTCCCGGCCGCAACCAGTCCGCACCGCGAAACCCTGCTGCGCAGCGGCTGCGCCTGGAACGGCTCGCTCTACCTCGGCTATCCCCTTGGCCAGCCGCAGCTCACCGTGCAGCGCCTGAGCCTGGCCGCCCACGAACGCCTGGACTGGCAGGTCCATCCGATGCCCAGCGCGCTTTACGTGCTCAAGGGCGAACTGCGCCTGGAGACCCGCGACGGAGCCCAGAGCACGCGGGTGCTGGAAGGCGAGGCGGCGGGTTGCCTGATGAACATCATCCATCGCCTGATAGCCGGGGCCGAACCGGTGGAAGCCCTGCTGTTCCATGCCGGCGTGGAAGGCATGCCGGTGGGGCTCGGCGAACGCGGCGAAATGCCCGACGCCTGAAGACGCCGGCGGGCCGGACAGCAGCCCGAACCCGCCACGCCCCGCGTCACGCTCAGGCGGAGAGCCCGTACAACCTGAGCCAGCCTTCCAGCGCCAGTGCGGTCTCCAGGTTGTGGCGGCTCACCTGGGTGTTGAAGTACCCCTCCGGATGCTCCAGTTCGGCGGCCAGGAACTCTCGCGAAACGATGCCGAACACCGGGTTCGCCGCGTCCTCCAGCAGGCGCCGCACGCTCCCGCGCAGGAAACGCTCGTAGCCGAGGTTGGCAGAAGTCGGATAAGGGCTCTTGCGGCGCTTGAGCACGGCTTCCGGGACATAGTCGGCGCAGGCCCGCTTGAGCAGCCACTTCTCCTCGCCGTCCCGGCTCTTGATCGACCAGGGCACGTTGTAGACGTACTCCACCAGCTCATGGTCGGTGTAGGGCACCCGCACCTCCAGGCCGTTGCACATGCTCAGGCGATCCTTGCGTTCGAGCAGCAGCACCATCCAGCGCTTCAGATGCAGGTGGCTGAACTCGCGCATCCGCCGCTCCTCCGGGCTGTCGCCGGCCAGGTGTTCGACCTGGCGCAGCCCATCGTCGTAGCTGGCCTGCTGGTACTGGAGGAGATCGCAGCGGCGGTTGAAACCGGCGTCGATGAAGCCGGCCGGCAGGCGCACCCTGGAGGCCCAGGGGAAGCGCGCCGCAGCCACCGCCTGCGGATCGCGGAACCAGCCGTAGCCACCGAACAGCTCATCGGCGCCTTCACCGGAGATGGCCACCGTGGAATGCCGGCGGATCTCGCCGAACATCAGGTGCAGCGAGGTATCCATGTCGCCGAAGGTGGAAGGTACGTCCTTGGCCCGGAATACCTCTTCGCGCGCTCGTTCGCAGACCAGTTCGGCATTGTCGATGAGCACGGTGCGATGACGGCTGCCGATGTACTGCGCGGCCAGCAGGGCGAACGGCTGGTCCTGGTCGGGACGCAGGTCGTCGCTGCGGAACTGCTCGGCCTGGCCGACGAAGTCCACCGAGAACGAATTGATGTCGCCGCCGTGCTCCGCCTTCGCGATGCGCTGGGCGATGCCGGTCAGGGCGGTCGAATCGAGCCCACCCGATAGCAGCGAACACACCGGAACGTCGGCGTGCAATTGCGCCCCCAGGGCGCGGGTGACCAGTTCGCGGGTGCGCTGCACGGTGCTCTGCAGGTCGTCGGCATGCTCCTGGCGGCGTACCTCCCAATAGCGGCGCAACTTCGCCTGGGAATTGGGACGCCAGGACAGCAGGTGGCCGGGCAGCAGTTCCTGGACCTCGCGGAACGGCGTCTGCGAAGTGCCCCGGGACAGCGTCAGGAGGTCGACCAGGCCGACCGCGTCGAGCCTGGCGGCGAATTCCGGATGCGCCAGGATGGACTTGATCTCCGAGCCGAACAGCAGTCCCTCGCGGTGCCGCGCGTAATACAGCGGCTTGATGCCCAGGCGGTCGCGCACCAGCAGCAGGTGGCCGTCGCGGCCATCGAAGACGGCGAAGGCGAACATCCCGGTCAGGTACTCGCAACAACGCTCGCCCCATTGCAGATAGGCGTGCAGGACCACCTCGGTATCGCTGCGGGTGCGGAACTCATGTCCGGCCCGGCGCAACCGCTCGCGCAGGGCATCGTGGTTGTACACCTCGCCGGTGTAGACGAGGGTGACCTCCTGGCCGGTGGGAAAGCGATAGGACATCGGCTGCACGCCGCCGCTGAGGTCGATGACCGCCAGCCGCCGGTGACCCAGCAGGGCGTTGCGGTGCTTCCAGATGCCCTCGGCATCCGGCCCGCGCAAGGCGAGCGTATCGGTCATGGCGAAGATCGCCGGAAATTCGTCGTCGAGCTTGCGCGTGTAATCCACCCAACCCGCGAGACCGCACATAGGGAAACTCCTCTAATTGATGTTTATCGGGAAACTCATCCAGAGAACATGCTGAAAACATCCGTGCGGCCGGACAGATTTCCGGCGTACGAATGCTTCGCCCAAGGCGGTCGATGTATGAACTTTTCGAGGACCTGAAGATAAGCAGTTTCGGCAGGCCTGCGCCCAAGGAAGGCCAATGATAGAACAGGAAAAAACGTGGCCGAGTTAATTAATATCTATCTAAATCTGGTAGCTGTTTTTAAAAAAACAAAGGAAAAACAATAATCTACAAAATTAATGAAATATCCTGAAACATCATTACGCGGCTCTACAACCAGATATTACAGGGTCGTTCACGGCTCTTTCCAAAGACTTAGAAGGCTAATCCAATTAAACTTATAATTGCTTTACGGCAATCATATGAATAGCCAACTAAGCAAATGACTACAACAAACTCAGATCGTACAACTATTGAATATAAGAGTTGTCCATCGACGCTGACTTCGTGGCAACGTTCGACGCGACGATGGACGAGCGGGAAAAGTAGGGCGGCGCGGGGAATGGAGAATTAAAGAAGGCAACTTCGAGCGAGCGATACATCCGGAAGCGGGCCCGCTGCACCGGGCCCGCCAGACGACCTACCTCAAGGGCATTCGCAGGTCGACGGACCGAACACCGGCCCGCTGCACGGGTCCTCGGACGGGCCGAAAACCGGGCACGCGGCCTGGGCGGTAAGAGAGAAGCCACAGAGCAGGAACACAGCCAACAGTACTTTCTTCATTTGCAACCTCCTGGTTGGTAATCGAACGCTCCCTATCCCTGGTCGAGGGTACAGTCGGTCATCACGGGCACTCGCAGACGGTCGGTCCCAGCACCGGGCCCGCGCAGGGATCTTCCCCCGGCCCGAGCACCGCGCAGTCCGCCTGCGCCGTCAGCGAGAACATCCACAGCAGCAGCGAAGCCGCCAGCATCTTCCTTTTCATCTGACCTCCTTGGTCGAAACAGCGATCAACGATCCGTGTCCTTCTCCGAAAACAAGGGCATTTGCCTGCAGAAGGACCGAACGCCCGTCCGCTCGCGGCGCACCGCAAGACTCGCCGGCGAGCCGCCGGACCCCGGAGAGCAAAGACCAGCCCGAGCGAACGCGCCAGTGCGGTGGATTGCCGCAGCGCCAGCGAAAGTACCGGGGCAGGGGGCTTCGGCACCGGTTCGCCATCAACTTTTCCTATCCCCAGCGGCCACATAAATTCGTTGGACGCACCGCGCCGGCGCCTCCAAGAATGCCGCACGGGTGCGAAGTCCGGCCGTGCACCCACCGACGCCCCACAACAGCAAGAACAACGATCGGTGCATCCATGGCAAAGGACCTGACTTTCCCAGACGCCTCCGCGTCGTCCCGCAACCCTCCCTCCGCGCGCCTCCGTCTACCGGCGACACGCGCCCCCTAGCACCGCCCTCCCGTCCGCCACCGCAGCAACCCGCGACGCACCTTGCGTCGGTCCCGGCCCCCGCCGCCGGCGGGCGCCGCTCGCCCGCGCTCCGCCCGCCGCACCGATCGACCCATGAACCGAACAAGAACAGGAGTCCACCCGATGCGCTACGCCCGTCACGCAAGCCGATACTCCCTCTTCACCCTGGCCGTCTCGGCAGCCCTGCTGCCCGGCGCCGGCTGGGCCGCCAACGGCGACCTAGCCGGCGCCCGCAAGCCGCCCAGCGTCGCCTGCTCCTGGAACCGCGAGGCAGCGTTGTCCTACGAGGAGCGCCGGCTCGACACGCCGCTGCCGTTCAGCGGCGCCAACGTCGTCACCCACGACCAGACGCCGCTGGCCGAGCGCATCGTCAAGGGCGCCGGCTTCGACGGCTTCGAACCGGCCTTCGCCAAGCGCCTGTGCGCCGCCGACGGCCGCACCCCGGTCACCAGCTACGCCAAGGCACTGAAGCTGGTCACCGAAGAGGGCCGCGCGCTGTGGCGCGCCGCCGTCGACCGGGCCCAGGGTCGCCGCGCCATTCCCGCCGGCGCGCTGCCGGCCAGCGATGACCGCATGCTCTACTGGACGCGCCTCTACATGACCCGCACCCTGCGCCAGTGGGCGCCATCCTTCCACCTCGGCAAGGCCCAGGCCCAGGCACTGCAATGGCGCTTCGAACGCGCCTCGCGCGGACAGCTGGACATCGACCTGCCACGCCGCTACGCCGCCGACGGCTCGCGCTACCGGCGGATGATCATCAGCGGCTTCGACGTCTTCACCCTGGGCACTCCCGGGACGGCGAACACCGGCCTGCGCAACGGCAACCCCTCGGGCGCCACCGCCCTTGCGCTGGACGGCCGCGAGTTCAGGCTGGCCGACGGCAGCCTGCTGCGTATCGAGGCCTACCTGTTGCCGGTCAGCTACGACCCGTTCAACCGCGGCATGCAGGAAGACACCCTGGGCCCCTGGTTCCGCCCCGGCCCGCGCCGGGTCGACGCCTCCATCACCATCAGCCAGGGCGGCGCCAACCAGTTCTGGCTGGAGGCCTGGAACGGCCGCTTCCACGGCTCCTCCGCCGGCAACGACGGCATCGTCTACTGCCCCGCCGACAGCGCTTTGCCCAACTACGTGCTTCCCCTGGGCAGCGTGACCAATCCCGGCACCGCGCCGATTTCCCTGCGGGGCTCCGGCTGCAATATCAACCCGCCGCGCCGCTGGCTCGGCTACGACAGCGCCAGCCGCTGGCGGCAGAACCTGCCGGCACAGTTCTCCAAGGCCTCGCTGCCGGTCCGCCAGTTGCTCGCCGCCGATACCTGGCGCGGCATCGAGCGGCCGCCGGGCGCTACCAGCCAGGCCACGGAAGGCTTCGACGTCACCTGGCACACCAACTACGACTTCTTCCCCGATTGCGCCAACCCGCGCACCGAAAACGTGCCGACCAACGGGGTGATGAACGCCATGCCCGATCCCTCCCTGGTGCTCCCGCCGAACCGACGGATCTGCGCGCGCAACGGCGGTGGCGGCGACTACCTGTCCAACGAGAGCGCCTACCGCAACACGGTGCTGCGCGACGCGTTCCGCCTGGAGATTCCCGCCGGGCACATCCATGTCCCGGTGATGAACAACTACTACACCGGCGTACCGGCGAGCGGCGGCGGCGCGCGCAACGACAACGCCATCAGCGACGCCCGCTACGAGGCCTACCGCAGCGCCATCGTGGCGCAGACCCGGGCGCTGCTGGTGGGCGTCGGCAACGCCCTGGCGCAGGGGGCGCAAGCGGACTAGTCCTCGCCAGGCGCAAGGCCCTCGCGTCCTATCGCTTCGCCGCGGAGCCAAACTGCCGCCGACGCAGGCCAACGGGACGGTAGCCCGTCGCTTCAGCCTCTACTGAATCGAAAAAGACGGCACGCGGGGAAACCTCGGACTCACGACCCGGAGCTTTCCCAGGCCCGCGCCGGAACGGTAGGGCAGAGTCGAAGAGTGCGAACGCCGATGATGGAGACAACCGCCATCGCCCGCATCACCGGGGCGGTGGCAAGGATTTCCCCTGACTTGGAGAGTTTTCCATGAGCTTCGCGCAGAATCTCCTACGCCTACGCCAGCAGAACGCCCTGACCCAACGGCAGATGGCCGAGCGATTGGGCGTCACCGTGAGCCAGTTGCGGCACTTCGAAACCAAGGGCGGGCACCCGTCGCTGGTGGTGCTGCAAACCATCGCCGGACGTTTCGCGGTGCCCCTCGACTGGCTGGTCTGCGAGCGCAGCGAGCGGCAGGCGCTACCGGAAGACCTGCGCCTGCAGTTCGAGGCCATCGGCCGCCTGCGGCTGGACGAGCGGCGCGCCATCCGGGCGTTGCTCGACGACCTGATCCGCCAGTACATGGCCAAGCGCAACGCAGCGGCCAAGCCCCTCCCGGCGGCTTGCGCCGAGGCCACGGAGACGTCCCCGTAGCCCCGGCGCACGGCTCAGTCGCTGCCGTACCTCGGCGAGCGCGGGCCGTACAACAGTCCGCCCGGCTGGCCGGCCGAGAGCAGGCGCGCACTGGTCATCCCGGCGATCGGATAACCGGCGTCCTCCACCGAACTGTTGATGATCTGCTTGACCGCCGCGGTGATCAGCATGCCCACCAGGCCGCCGTTGTTGCCGCCGTTGCCTTCCTCGCTGGAGGCGGTCGCCGAGCCGGTCCACAGGGTGGTGCCGGATCGCAGGTCGACCAGCTTGGCGCTGGCGGTGACGATGGTCGCGCTGCTGATCACCATGTAGCGCGTGCCGTAGTCGCTCACCGTGACGTACAGCGCCGCGTCGGCGCCATAGATCTCGCGCAGCTTGGCCGGGGACACCTGGTGCACGTCGCCGGCGCTGGTCAGGCCGTTCTGGCGGAAGGTCTCGTCGGCCAGCGCCACCGGCACCACGTAGTAGCCGGCCTCGGCCAGCGGGAAGGTGACCTGCGAGAGCATGCTGTAGGTCGCCTTCACGTCGGGCGACTCGTTCAGCGGCGGCAGGACCAGGATCGAGCGCGGCTTGGCCTGCTTGAACGCCGAGTAATCGACGCTCTTGGTCGGCGCGCAGCCGCCGAGCAGGGCCAGCAGGGTGAAACCGGCCACCAGGCCGGACAGTCGGGCGAGTTTCAACGGGCACCTCCACGGGCGTTGTTCAGGAGGAAGTCCATGTAGGTCGCCGACTCGGGAAACAGCGCCTTCTCGGTCTCGAACTCGCGGACCATCTGGTCGTCCTTGCCGATGCTGGAATAGAGCAGCCCCAGCTGGGCGTGGTAGCCCGGCGGCACCGCGCCGTTCTTCGCCCGGATCTTCTCGAGGTCGGCTTCCAGCGCCTGCGCCTGGGCCTCCTTGGATTCACCCTTGAAGTATTCGTGGACCTGGGCCTGGTAGCCCTCCCACTGGTACAGCGTCTTCGGTCCGCTGCACCCGGCCAGCGCCATGCTCCCCAGCAGCGCCGCCGTCCATGTGATCGTCTTGCTCATGTGTGCCGTGATTCCCTGGTTTCTGGTGGATTATTGGTTCTGTGGCTTCCAGGCCCCGCTATCGACCGCGTTGACCAACTTGTTCACCGCCTCGCGCATGGCCAGGTCGAGAACCTTGCCGTTGAGGGTCGAGTCGTAGCTGGCGGTGCCGCCGAAGCCGATCACCTCGCGGTTGGACAGGGCGTACTCGCCAGCGCCCTGGGTCGAATAGACGACCTCCGAGGTAGAGATGTTGACGATGTTCAGCGCCACCTTGGCGTAGGCGATCTGCGACTTGCCGCGGCCAAGGATGCCGAACAGCTGGCGGTCGCCGACTTCCTTGCGGCCGAACTCGGTGACATCGCCGGTCACCACGTAGTCGGCACCCTTCAGGCGCTGGGCCTGGCCCTTGATCGCCGCTTCCTGCTGGATCTCGCTCATGTTGTCGCGGTCCAGCACGTTGAAGCGATTGGTCTGCTGCAGGTGGGTGATGAGAATGGTCTTGGCCTGGCCGCCGAGGCGGTCGACGCCATCGGAAAAGATCCCGCGCATGTAGCTGGAGCGGTTGTCGAACTTGCCTACCGCAATCGGCGAACGCACGCCGCTGTAGGGTCGGTTGACGCTCTCGACCTGCTGTACCGGCAACGCGGTGGAGGTCTCGGTGGCGCAGCCCGCCAGGCCGGCCAGGGTGGCGACGGCGAGGAGCGGCAGTAGTGCTTTCTTGGCGCTGTGACTCATGGGGTTCTCCTGGAAAAAAACGCTATCGACGCGGAGCGGCTTCTAGCCGCCCCGTGTGCGGAAAAGAGGGCGTAGTGAAAATCGAGGAAGGCCAGGCGGCACGGCGGCGCGCCAAGGCGAGGGGCGAAATGGGGTGGCCACGATTTCTTTCCTTGAAATACGAATGCGTCGATCAACCGGCGCTCCCGGCCGGCCTTGGAAATCCGAAAGAATCGTGCGGGAAGCGATGCACGAACCGTATGAGCCATCAATAGGCCATCTCGGTGGGCGGCAAAGTTACCACAGTTATTCCGATCGTTTCGTTATGCAGGAAGCATACTCGGAGAATTCTGACTGCGTCTCGTTCGCAGGATCGAGGTGGGACGCCGGGCACCGGTGTCCGCCACCAACCGGTGGCAGCCAGGCAGGCCTCCTTGCCGCCCATTGCGCCCGACGCTGTACGGCGCAAATGAAAACGGACACCCCTTGGGAGTGTCCGTCTCTGCCGTCGACCGGTCAGGCCAGGTCGAGGCCGCGCATTCTCAGGCGCAGGTCCTGTTCCTGGGGCTTGCCTGAACGATCCGTCCCGGTTGCCAGGTCCAGGGCATCGAGCAGTCCCTCGCCGTGGCCGCTCCGTTCCCCCAGCGTGGCCTCTTCGAGCACCCGACGGGTCACACCCTGCCCATCCTTGGCGCTGAGCAGTACGCGCATGTCGGTCCCCTTGTCGTAGAGGATCTCCTGCTCATCGCCCTCGATCGATATCTCGCTGACATCGATCCCGGATCTGCCGAACAGGGTGGTTATCGTGCCCTGGCCCGCGAAGCTCCTGGCAACGCTGGGGTCCCGGGAGGTGGAGAGATAGCCGGCGTCGTGGCCGACCTGGCCCTCTTTCACCGCCTCGAAGGCATCCCTGCCCTGGGTGCCGCGGAAGGTCTTCACGACCTGTTCAGCCGGTCCGCTCTTTTCGAACGCGGCAGACATGCCCTGGTCGATCAACGCCTGGCCAGCATCCAGCTCTCGCCCCTGACGCAGGGAACGATTCAGGTGCTGGTACTCGCCGTTGGTATAGAGACCGAGCGCCATCACCTCGGCATCGCTGTACGGCCCGTCCGGGTGTTCGCCTAGGTACTGCTCCGCCTCCAGCCCGAAGTGCTCCACCAGGCCATCCGCCAGCGCCTTGTCGACAGGCTCGCCCTTTACCTCGCTCTCTACCGCGTGGCGCAACAGGGCGACCTTGTCCATTACCGCATGCAGTTGGACGGCGATTTCGCGCAGTTGCTCCGGGCTTGCGCTGAGTACATGCTGGCTGGCGGCACCGCCCGCGGTCCCCCACTGTTGCAGCGCGATCCCCCCAACGCTCTGTTCGAGCAGGCGGGCAGCCTGGGTACGGGAAGCCTCGATCCGGCTGCCATCGCGAATCCCGACCAGGGCGGTGGCCAGCGAGCGCAGGGCGCCGTCGCCGCTGGCCAGGCGCGTGTGATCCTTCGCCAGTCTCTCCGCTGTCAAAGTCGCCAGCTCGCTCGCCTTGCCAAGTCCGCCCAAGGTCAGGGGCAGTGCCTTTTGCAGCATCATCTGCTTGATCTCGGCGGCCGAGAGACTGGCGGCAGGCGGCGCGTCCTGACGGGAGAGCGGCGCCTGGGTGGAGGCGTGGGCACGGCTCCCCAGCAGTTTGCCCAGCCACTCGATGATCGCCACGAAGGGACGCGCGAGGGCGGCCCCCAGGCGGGAGAGCAGGCCCTCGCCCTTCGGTGCTTCCTGGCGCTGGGCCAGTTGTTGCGCCTCCCGGGGAGTGGCCACCTGGCGGGCCTCGACCTGTCCCAGGCGCCCGGCCACGGCCTGGCTCAACTCAGCCACGAAAGACGGGTTCTGCTGAGATGATTGAATATGCATGATGATTGACGTCTCCTGATGTTTCCCCGCCAGTCTAGGAACGAGGCGCCCCTCCGCCTATCAGGATTGGCCGTGGTTTTTTTACTGTTGGCGGCCGTCGGAGCACGCGGAAAGAGAACCGTCAGCGGCCGAAAAACAGCGGACTTTCCCTACGCCAGCTCCCGTGCGCCTACACCGGGGCGGAGAACCCGATGGATATCGGCGGCAGCGACGGGCTCTTGGTGGACGGCGCACCGCCGTGCGGGCGCCTCGGGGTCGTCTGCTGCTATGGTGCGCACAGGCACGTCGCCATCCTCTCTCCCGGCGAATGGAATCGAGCATGACGCTTTCCCTGGATCTGTTGTTGAGCCTGTGCACGGCCCTGGCCATCGGCCTCCTGATCGGCGCCGAGCGCGGCTGGCAGGAGCGCGACCACGAAGATGCGCGGCAGATCGCCGGAATCCGCACCTTCAGCCTGGCCGGCCTGCTCGGCGGCTTCGCCACCCTGCTCGCGGGCGAACTGGGCAGCGCAGTCTGGGTAGCCTTGCTGCTGGCCCTCGCGGCGCTGGCCGTGGCCGGCTACGTGAGCGATGTCAGGCGTGGCGGCGACCAGGGCATGACCACCGAGATCGCCCTGCTGATGACCTTCCTCCTCGGCAGCCTCGCCCTCACCGAACAGCGCCTGCTGGCTGCCGCCGGCGGCATCGTGCTGACCCTGCTGCTGAGCCTCAAGGACAAGCTCCACGCCCTGCTGAAGCGCCTGACCGCCGAGGAGCTATCGGGCACCCTCAAGTTGCTGTTCATTTCCGTGGTCCTGCTGCCGGTGCTGCCCAACCAGGGCTATGGTCCCTGGGCGTTCTTCAATCCCTACCTGACCTGGTGGATGGTGGTGCTGATCGCCGCCCTCGGTTTCTCCGCCTACCTGGCCATCCGCCTGATCGGTTCGCGCAAGGGCCTGTTGCTGACCGCGGTGCTCGGCGGCCTGGTGTCCTCCACGGTGATGACCCTGACCCTGGCGCGCCTGCGCGAGCGCATGCCCGACGCCCTGTTGGCGTGCGCCCTGCTGGCGACCTCGGCGCTGATGTTCCCGCGCATCCTCGTCGAGATCGGCGCGATCCACCCGGCCTTGCTGAAGGAACTGGCCCTGCCATTCGCCGCCACCACCCTCGTCTACCTTGGCGGCACGCTGTTCCACGCCCTGCGCGGCGGCCGCGCCAGCCAGGAGGCACCCGACGAGCCAGGCCTGCGCAACCCCTTCGAACTGCTCCCGGCCCTGCGTTTCGCCGCCCTGCTGAGCGCGATCCTGCTGTTGGTGGAGGTCGGCCGGCGGCTGTTCGGCGACGCCGGCATCTATGCGGTCGCGTTGCTCTCCGGCCTCGCCGACGTCGACGCGATCACCCTGTCCCTGGCCCGCGCGGCGCAGGGCGAACTCGATCCAGGCGTGGCCAGCCGCGGCATCGCCCTTGCCGCCCTGAGCAACAGCCTGGTCAAGGCCGGCCTGGTCGTGCTGGTGGGCGGCAAGCGGCTGGCCCTGCAAACGCTGCCCTTCAGCCTGGCGGGGCTGCTGGTAGGAGCGCTGCTGATCCTGTTGTGAGGCGCCGGGGAAACCCCGGAGCGCCGCTGGACGAACGCGACGGCAACCGCCTGGCGCCCCGCATCAACCTGCGCGGCTACTGGCTGCAACGGCCGGGTTTCGAGGACCGGACCAGGACCCGGGTGAGGCAGGGCGGCCTGGCGATCACGGCGGAGCGAGGGGAGGGGACGCCTCCGCGCTGGACTGAGGCGTCTCTGCGAGGTCGGAGACAAGGCGGTGGCTGGCTGAGCCAATCGCCCTTTGCGGCGTGAAGAGCGCCTGGAACTAGCGGCACTCACCCCGCGCGGTCGCATCGACCACCCTGCCCGAGGCGTCGGCAAAGAACTCGTAGATGCAGGTGTAATAGCCGCTCTGGTTGGCCGTGCCGGTCTTCTGGTTCAGGACCGAGCTGTTGGGCGTATTGCCATGGCCCTGCTCGTAGTAGGTGTAGTCGTAGTCGTGGCTATAGTTCTCGTACTCCTTCCACACGTACTTCTGCCTGGCGGCATCCCCCGTCACACGTTCCGGCTCGCCGAAGCGCTTGATCACGTCCTGGATCGGCAAGCCGATCCAGGATTGCGCATCGCTACGCGCGCGACTGCCATAGGCCTCCATGACGCACCCCGACACGCTGATCGCAAGGGCCGCCAGGGCGGTGAGTCTCAGAGCCAGTACCGGCATATGTGCTTCTCCTTCCATGGCGGCCTGCCTACGCGGCATCCCGCTCCCTTTGCGCGGGTCGGTGTGCTGCGAATGGTAGGGGGCCGGGGCCCGCCCGTTCAACGGGAGACGGCGGTTTCCGGTGTACTAGTACATTGGGGCGCTGTGCGACGGGAGCAGTAGAAAGTAGGGCCGGCAAGCCGCCAGGAGCAGATGGACATGGTTGGTCATCAGACAAATGCGTAGACCTTGATACCGAAGGCATCCTCGAGGTCTTGAGGGTCGGAGAGGTAGCGTTGGTAGTCCTCGTCCTCGGCGAATACCACTTGCCGATTGTGTCCCCGCTGGACCACGTGAAGCGGATAATTCGGTAAAACCACTTGCCCTTGCCTAGGCATCGCGGAGCCTCCTTACGGCGTCTGCGCTGGAGCCTCCTTGCTTAGAAAATTAGAGTAGGAAAATAAATCTGTCCCCTTTATGCTGCAGTTTCAATCCAGCCAAATGGGAGGAAAAATATTCTTTCAACCTTTTAATATCTGCTGAATTTAACTCACAAAAAAAATCCCCACTCAAAAATTTAGGAAAATCTTCGCGCAAATAAACATGAACAGAAAAACCAAAAAAATCACTCCCCATATCTTTGCTTTTTAGAGAGAAAACTATACTTCCTGCCTCAGTCTCTAATCTAGCGATCATGATTACTCTCATATCAAAATGGCAGACTGTCCCATCCTTGGCTACGTGTCATATTCCTTACCTCTTCCTTAGTGAAATTGCGCATAACAATCACAATCCAAGTCCCCCTTCCACAACTAGGTTAATAGTAGAAAAAGGGACGTAGAAAAAGGGACAGATTTATTTTTACTACTCTAGTTTCGGCGACTGCGCCCACGCCGAACCCAAAGCGAATAACTCGCTAAACCATGCGCCCTTACCTAGGCATGTCGCCCCCTTGACGGAGCCTGCGCTGGAGCCTCCGTGTTCAGAAGTTAGGATAGGGAAAATAAAAACTCTTCCTTTATGTTAATAATTAGAAATAAGTTTATCTACGTACTCTTTACGGTATAAACCCAAATCAGCCTGCTCCATCATAAACTCTCTACTAACGAACTCGCCAAAATCAAAATTCGAATATACAGATCTCGTTTCATCCAACATAACCAAAACCCCTATCTCTTCTAAAACCTCTTCATACAGAACCCATGAGACCATATCTGAAAAAGCTACTATTCTACCTACCTCTCCAACTAAAACATGCTCTTCATATAAAGAAAACAGCCTATTCTCTATCTCAGTAAAATTAACTTCAAGCAGATCAACCTCATAAACCGAGGAGATCTCAAATTTATTTTTTTGGGCTACCAAAAAGCAGAAAAATATTTTTTTCGCACCACAATTAACGCTAACAAAAAATAACAATTTTAAAATACTCAAACTATATAGAGCCGATCTCTCAACAAAAAATGCCATCCCTTTCTTTACCTTAACAACATTATCTGGAAGCTTCTTTGAAAAGTCCATCAAACCACATAAAACATGCTGACAGGAACTATTCATATTACACCCCTAAGGATTTTCAAAACGAATCTTTACAGCAATATTTTTCTTATTATTTCCACCTATCTTTAGTTCCGCAGAAGGTAGCCCCGTAGTTTTTGATCTTGAGTAGAACGTGTATGTTTTATCTCCTTTAAATTAGAGTAGGGAAAATAAATCTGTCCCCTTTATGCTCTGCAGCCCATAACTTGACCAGGGATAGGCCGCCACATCGTCCACCATCCGCGCCCGAATAGGGTTCAGTTCGATGTACCGGCAACACGCCAGTTATAGCGACTTTCCCACAACGTTCCGGAACGGCCCTCCAAGCGATTCCGATATCGTGTCGTGCGCGCCGCCAGCGTTTTCATCAGTTGCGCCAAGCCAGACAGCGAATCACCAGGCGCCAAGAGCAGATGGACATGGTTGGTCATCAGGCAAAATGCGTAGACCTTGATACCAAAGGCATCCTTGAGGTCCCGTAGATCGGAGAGGTAACGCTGGTAGTCCTCGTCCTCGGCGAATACCACTTGCCGATTGTGTCCCCGCTGGACCACGTGAAGCGGATAATTCGGTAAAACCACTCGCCCTTGCCTAGGCATCGCGGAGCCTCCTTACGGCGTCTGCACTGGAGCCTCCCTGCTTAGAAAATTAGAGTAGGGAAAATAAATCTGTCCCCTTTATGCTGTTGGCGCAAGATCAACAAACTCTTGCCGTTCGACTAAATGTTTCTGGAACGCGTGGCCATTCGCAACCTCCTCAGACAGGAGCTGAGAATTAAGCCTGCCTTGATTGATAGCACTTTCTGCGCCGGAGCTACCTTTTGCCCCAACTAAATATCAAAAGACTCTCTGCGACGGTATACAACCCTACCCACCTCCGAAAGCCCCGGAAGGCGTTCACGCCCCACGATCAACTCAGACCTGCATCTCAAACTAGAGCCCTGATATGCCGTATATTGGCAAACAACATCCTCAATCTCCTCAACGTCCTCTTCGTTGCTCTCTTCAAGATAAAATCTCAATACCCACTCATCGCCATCCCATAACAATGCAATCATTCTAAAATTGGCAGATATCGCACCTACCAACGCTTGAATTAGCATTAACACTTGAAAATTCCATTCTTCCAACGTTGGCTGGCTACTCATTTGGGACTCCAGTTTGGATTTGTAGGGACAATACTTGGACTCTTTGTGCCCTTGATAATAAATACATTGGTTGCCTGATCAGTTATACCAACACCGAGATTAACGTTAGTTCCAGTAACGCCCTCAAACTTGACTACTGGGAATCCCTGAGCATTTCTCCCTAGGATTTTCACTTGGCCGGTATGGTAGGCATCAAGCACTTTTTGAGCATCAGAGACACTGTTTAAGAAACCACCGCCTCCCCGTGCCTCAAGCTGCTGTGTTCCAGCAATATGGCGAAGCTGCTTCTGGCTTATCTTGGTAGAGACATCAGGAAAATCTTTCAGTGTAAGTATTCCTTTCGGACCATCCGTAACGACGCCCTTGCCTGCCCCTGCCAACCCTCCATCAATGGCCAGCCCAACCTCAACTCCCAATGCAGTCGAACTCGCGGCGTTGTCCCGCACCACGCTGGCACCCTGGCCTTGCATGGTGTGCAAGGCATCCAGATAGCCTTTCATACGGATGTCTTCAGGTAACGAGGCAACCGAGTTCCAAGCGTTCTGGATATCCCGCTCCGCACAGCTTGAACAGGTTAGCGCACCCATCAACCACAAGGCAGTTTTTGAAGGCGCGCTGACGATCCCTTCCAGTGCCAGCCCAAAGCCCGCTTGGCTACCTTCACCTTTGGCATTCAGCACTTCCGCACGGTTCGCGGGGTCCCTCGTATAGCTCGCGGGATTCGCTAGGGCTATGTTTTCCAGAACGCTGGTCAGGGCCTCCTTGTTCTTGAATAGCGCCGTCAGCCCCACCCGCTCGTTGTAGTAGTCAGCCTGGGTCACCTGGAAGAGATTGCTGTCCGGGCCTGTGCCCAGCTCCGTACGCAGATACTGAGCAGCCCGGGCAGCGTTGATGTCTGTGCCGGCCAAGGCCTGGTTCCAGCCATTGTCCACCATCATGGCGGCCGTGCTGAGAAGCTCTTTGCGGGCGGTGTCCTCGCTCAGCCCATTTTCCTGGGCATAACGTTTGACGCGCTCCACATCCGATGCGAATTTGATTTCATCTGGGTGTAGCTGCCGGTTGTACGCCGTCCCGCTTTTGGCGATCTCGGCGCCCAGACTCACATCGCCATTGACCGCACTTGCCGCGGCTACGCCAACGAGTTGCGAGGCCATCAGTTCGAGGTTTTGATCGCCACCTACCATTTTCCCAAGGAGGTTGATCATGGCCTCGTTGGCACCAGCGGCCGCCGCTCCAGTCTTGAAGTCACTGCCGGAGGCTTCGGCCAGCAGACCTCCCATCAGGGCGTGAGCCATGATTTTCGGCGGGCTGCCATCAGGGTATTTGACCGAGTCGCCAATGAAATTGAAACCTACCGCCATTCCCAGGTTGCGCGCCTGACCTGCCATGGCATTACCGAGGTTGTCGATGTAGCTGCCGCCATAGGCGGCCTGCTGCATGACCGATTGAGCAAAGCCTTGGGCAATGCTGTAGGCAGCAAATCCACCGATTCCCTCAACTGTACTGAGCTTGAATCCTTTGGTGACTTTGTTGATGTTGTCACTGGATACGCCGAATGCCTTGTCCAACTGCGGGCTGACGAGATAAGCCGTGGCCGCTGCGATGGCGTACCCTTTCAGACTGTCAGCGCTGGTGGCCTGTTGCAGCCCCTTGCCAAGGTCACCGCCATTGTTGATGGTGCCAATGGCGAGGTTGCTGGCCATTGCGCCATACACCGGGCCGAGGTAAGCAGCTGCAACGATGGCAATGGCCAGTGACGGCGCAGCCCCCAACCCCGAGTTGCTGTACTTCCAGCTATCGTGCACCTCCTGCACCATGCGCCAGTCCACATCCCCGCGCTGCTCGGCCTCCTTCAGCCACGCCAGTTGCGGATCCGCCTGCACCATCGCGTCGATGGTCTGGCTTACGGTCTTCTGGTCGATATGCTTGAGGTCGATCTTCAGCCCTTCCACGGCCTTGATCGCCAGATTCCCCTGGGCCACGATCTGGCTCTGGCGCACGGTTTCGTCGGTCTGGCCCTTGCCCTTCGACGACTGCCACGCCAGGTCGCCCTTGCTCTTCTCGTGGCTTTCCTGGTGCAGATCCTTCACCGCCTCGAAGGTCACCGCGCCGCCGCTGACGATGGCCAGGTCGTTGCCCGATTCCAGCTTCGCGCCCTGGTA
>NZ_JBQENS010000039.1:0-59362 GCF_052044465.1 Pseudomonas sp. 22490
CAATGTCATCAACTTTGGAAATTATCCATAAATATCATATAATTAGCGCTCAAATCAGTGCATGGGAGAAGCCCTTTTGACTACCTATACCGCATCGCTTGACACCGCCAGCCAAACCCTGGCTTGAAAATTGTACAAAAAATAACCAGCCCGCTCGATTGTCCCGCCTTCATCGCCGCCCACCGCCAGAATCCTCAAGACTTTACCCGCCGACGCCAGCTCACCTTCAAGAACCTCGTCCTGTTCCTGCTCAATCAGCCGCGCACGGCCCTGCAAACCGAACTCGATCAGTTCTATCGCGTACTCAATCAGGCGTCGACTGAGACGCAAATGGTCACTGCGCAGGCCTTCTGCAAAGCGCGCAAAAAGCTCAACCCCGAGGTATTTGAAAGTCTCAATCGCCTCCTGCAGCAACAAATTGACTGCTTCGGGCTGCGTCAGAAGTGGCGTGGGCTGAGGGTGCTCGCGGTGGATGGCTCGACCGTGCATTTACCCCTGGAGTCGACCATGGCGACCTTCTTTGGCAGTCACTCTGGCTTTCCCATGGCTCGCTTGTCCACACTCTACGAAGTCGCTGACGGTCAAACCTTGCATAGCCTGATCGTGCCCCTGACAGTCGGTGAGCGCGACTGTGCCCATCTGCACCTTGAGCACCTGCCGGCTGACAGCCTGACGCTGTTTGACCGTGGTTACCCTGGGCACTGGTTATTCGCGCTGTTCGCGCAGCAACAGCGGCACTTTCTGATGCGCCTGCCCTGTGGCTATAACGCCCAGGTCAAAGCGTTTCTACACTCTGGCCAAGTTGAAGACACACAGCTTTTCGTGGCCAACCATCCTGAAGCACGTCTGTTCTGCTCCGAGGCTGGCGTTGATCCTGCCAGCCAGATCGAGCTGAGACTGATCCGGGTCGAGTTGGCCAACGGCGAAAGCGAAGTATTGCTGACCTCGCTGCTGGATCGAGAAGCCTTTCCCGCTGAGGTGTTTGCCGAGCTTTACCACCGCCGCTGGGGCATCGAAACCGACTTCCGTCGCCTCAAACAAACCCTGACGCTGGACAACTTCAGCGGCCGCAGCGTGACCGCTGTAAAGCAGGACTTTCATGCCGCTCAACTGTTGAAGAACCTGGCGCTGTTGATGCAGCACCTGCTACAGCCGGTCATCGAACAGCGCCACAAAGGTCGCAAGCTGCGATGGAAAGTCAACTTCACCCAAGGCGTGTCACGGCTCAAAAATACCCTGGTCGAGCTGCTGGTGCGGCACTGTGCTCAGGGGCTGAGCAATGTGCTGGCCTTGATGGCTAAAAGCCTCAGTGCCGTACGCTCAGGCCGTAGCTTTGCGCGCCAACGCAAACGCGCAGCCAGCCGAGGTTGTGAGGGCTACAAACCGACGCGCTGAAGAAACACCACCGCCCAACCTCCGTGCAAAAAAAGCTGGCCACAAGCGGTCGGCATAGGCTCGTCCGGAGGACGAGAAATCTCGCCTAGACAGCCGGAACAGACGATGATCACATCACCGCCAGCCCAGCTAGACCGCCTGATTGAGCGGCAGAGGCCTGGTCATCGCCCGACGGCCATGGCGGCTGGCTGCTTCGGGGGGCTTGCCTTGGGCAGGGCTGCAGCTTAGGTTGATGACATTGAGTTGCACGCTACCCCTTCACCTATGACGAGATAGAGTCAGTGATGGATTCAAAGATTAGGGAAGTCCTATTCCCTAGGTATGAGCGATACCACGATACATGAGTGAGCCCAGCAACTCGATTCACCAGTGATAGCCAAGGATCGGGAGAGAGAACTCTAACTGGACGAGTTCTCACTGAGCATGCGGGCGGGCGGTCAGATCAACTCCCAGAGCTCGCATTACTGCCAGCATGGTTTTCAATGTAGGGTTCCCGCGCTCACTAAACGATTTGTAAAGCTGCTCCCTGGCCAAACCCGTTTCCTTGGCCAACTCCGTCATCCCCTTGGCGCGGGCCACGACTCCCATAGCCTTAGCGATATAGGCGGTGTCTCCAGTATCCAAAGCGTCTGCGATGAACAGAGCCATGGCCTCCGGGCTATCCAGCGCTTGCGCGGGGTCATAATCATAAATTTGCTCGGTCATTGCGGCCTCCACTCATTTGCCAGGCGTTTCGCCATTTCTATATCCCTGGCCTGGCTGCTCTTGTCTCCACCACATAGCAGGATGACGATTTCCGTCCCGCGCTGCTGGAAGTACACCCGATAGCCTGGGCCATAGTGAATCCTCAACTCGCTCACACCCTGGCCGACTGGTGACACATCGCCGGGTAGTCCATTCGCCAATCGGAAGATACGGGCGGCGATCACGGCCTTTGCCCGCCGATCCTTTAGCTTGCTTTCCCATGCCATGAAAGTGGCGGTTTGTTTGACTTCAACCATGGATCAACTGTGACTTATAAATCACAAACAGTCAATCGCTCGCAGCCTTAGCACACGCTTTGTTCCAAATTCTGTTGGCTCCCCTTGAAGCACAATCCTTCGGATAGGCAAAATAAATCCCCTCCCCTGTTGCCGAGTATTTCCTGCTGAAGCATGGCGATTGGCCTGCCATTGTGTGCCCCATCATCAAAGGGGGCCTCAATGACCAGGCAGTTGACCACTCTCACGCTGTGCCTGCTGCTCGCCAGCTGCACGACCCACAAGGCTGAGCCGGCCAGGCCCGCCTTCGACAGCAGCCGCAATCCAGACCTGCTCTCACCGGACCTGTACCCGAATGGCGTACAACCGGAGAAGGAGCCCGTCGTGCGCTACGGGCGCTACACCCTGGTCAGCACCCAGCCGGACGCTGGCCAGCGCGACCTGATGGCACAGATCATCGACGTGACCATCCCGTCGAGCATGAACCCGAGTGTCAAGGATGCCATGCAGTACGTGATGAGCCGCTCGGGTTACTCGCTGTGCCCGGCAGAGGCCGGTCATGTGAACATCCTCTACACCCGGCCGCTGCCGGCGGCTCAGTACAAGCTCGGCCCCATGACCCTGCGCAACACCCTCCAGGTCCTCTCCGGTCCAGCCTGGCAGGTTAAGGTCGACGAAGTGGCGCGGCAGGTCTGCTTCGTGCTTCGCCCGGGCTATCAACTTCCCCCGGCGCCGAGGCCGAAACCAGTCCAGCAACTGTATGCGAAGCCCGCTGCCCCAACTCCAGCGGCGGTAGCGCAACCCTCCTCCACGGAGAAAGTCAGCACGCTGGAGTCGCCCGTCGTGGTCGCCTCGGTGCCAACGCCGGCGCCGATCACAACCAGCCCCGCTCCGACCAAGAAGCCTGAATCCACCACTGTGTTCCCCCCAGCAGCACCGGCCAAGGATGGCCACCCCTCTTCTCCTCCCGCGGCTTTGGCACCGATCAAGCCCTTGGCTTCCGCCGTGAAGTCCATGCCGCCCACTCCGGCCGTGGCTTCCGCCCCTCCGGTCAAGGTGCTCACGCCGGCGGAGCCGAGCCGGCAGTTGGCACAGTCCTGGTCAGCCGAGACGGGATCAACCCTGCGCGACACCTTGGAAGCCTGGGCCAAGCGCGCACGCTGGACGGTCCGCTGGGAGCCGCAGGATCTCAACTATCCGATCGAAGCTCCCCTGAGCTTCCACGGCTCCTTCGAGGACGCGGTATCCGAGCTGTTCCCGCTGTATGACGCTGCCGAACGGCCCTTCCTGGTGAACGCCAGCCGGCCGCAGTCCCTGATCATCATCAAGGAGCGCAAGAACTGATGCGTGCCCCCCTGAAGAACCTCTTGCCTTGCCTCCTGATCCCCGCGCTGGCCAGTTGTTCGGTCACACGGGTGAACGAGTCGGCGGATCGTGTCGAAGCTACGGCAGATTCCGCGTCGACGATCGCAGCACAGATGCGCAACACCCGACCGGATCGCCGCGATACGGTGGTGTTCTCCGACAAACCCTGGGTCAGCACGAAACCCCTGAGCGTTTCGCACACTTTGTCCAGTGACTGCATCGTGACGTGGCGCCCTGCAGGCGCAGCGTCGCTGCAGGAGGCCGCCCAGGAAGTCATCAACCAATGCCACCTGGCGGTCAGTATCACGCCCGACGCGCTGAACCCGGCCGCTTTTGCCCTGCAACCTCAGCAGCGCGCGAGCAACGCCCCGCCGCCCATCCAAGGCGGCCAGGACATGGCCACCATGCTGTTTCCTGCCTCCGTCGCCAACGGCATGTCCCTAGGTGCCGGCGGCAGCATCGGGTCGAGCTTCGGGTCCTACGGCCCGCGGTCTCTGTACAACATCAAATGGAACGGCAAGGTCAGCGGGTTCCTCGATCTCATCGCCGCCCGCGCCGGCGTGTCCTGGCGCTACAACCCAACCGAGAAACGGGTCGAGTTCTACTACCTGGACACTCGGACCTTCCGCATCTACGCCTTTGACGACGTCAACACGGTGGACTCCACCGTGCGTTCCGGTATGACGACGGCCGCCGGCATCAGCGGGGACGGCTCCGGATCCACCGGACAGAATGGCAGCTCCGGCATCAGCGGCGACTCCGGCAGCAAGCAGACCACCAGTTCGGAGCTGAAGACATCGATCCTCAGCGACATCGAGAACAGCATCAACTCGATGCTGACGCCGAGCATGGGACGCATGTCGCTGTCGCGTGCCACGGGCACCCTGACCGTCACCGACCGACCAGAGGTCCTCAACCGCGTCCAGCAGCTGGTCAACCGGGAGAACGAGAGCATCACCAAGCAGGTGCTGCTGAACGTCAACGTGCTCTCGGTCGCCCTGACCGACAAGGATCAACTGGGGATCGACTGGAACCTGGTCTACAAGTCGCTCAACAACAAGTGGGGCATCGGCCTGAAGAACACCATGCCGGGCATCGACCAAAGTGCGATCTCCGGCTCCGTGAGCATCCTGGATACCGCCAACAGCGCCTGGGCAGGATCCAAGGCCATGGTCCAGGCGCTGGCCCAGCAGGGCCGTGTCTCGACCGTCCGCTCCCCGTCCGTGACCACGCTCAACCTTCAGTCGGCGCCGATCCAGATCGGCCGCTACGACAGCTACCTGGCCTCCAGCCAGATCTCCAACGTCGCCCAGGTCGGCAGTACCACCTCGCTGATCCCGGGCGCCGTGACCAGCGGCTACAACATGAGCCTGCTGCCGTTCGTGATGGAAAGCGGCGAGATGCTGCTGAAGATCAACATCAACATGACCTCCCGCCCTACATTTGAAATGCAGACCAGCGGGGACTCCAAAGCCCAGTTCCCTAGCTACGACATCCAGCTGTTCGACCAGAAGGTACGCCTGCGCAGCGGTGAGACCTTGGTGCTCTCCGGCTTCGACCAGACCACCGAGGACACCAACAAGGTCGGCACCGGCGACGCCGGATTCTTCGGCCTTGGCGGCGGGCTGACCCGCAATACCAAACGCGAGGTCATCGTGGTGCTGATCACCCCCGTCGTGCTGGGCTGAACCATGGAGAAGCCTGACATCGGTAGCCGTGGACCAGACGTCTCGATCCTGAGCTACCACGGCAACAAGTTCGTCAGCGGCCTGTTCTGGCGGCCGCTATCCAGCCAGCGGCAGTACATGAAGGAAGCGCGCAAGCTGGGCAAGGAAGAGCATCTGGACATCGTTGCCATCCGCCATTCGCCGACAGTGATCCAGGCCGGCTTCGTTTCGAAGTCGCAAGGCGCAGTCAAGGGCATGTACTCCCTGGCCTCGGCGCTTTCAGGCCAGTTCGAAGGCGACTTCCTGGCCTGCTGGAAGGTCGACGAGGACCGCTACGCACTGGTCGCCACGCTCGATGGCGCGATCGTCCCCGGCCAGGACCTGGTCACCACCTTCGACGAAGCCAGGGACCGGATCAGGAAGCTCTCTACGCGCGGCGTGCTTCGAAACGCACAGGTCTTCGTTCCCGAAGGATTCGAATTCCCCGTCAAGGACTTCGACATCGAGGAACTGCTCGCGCCGAAGCGCCTGCGGCGCGACTACCGCCTCCGGCAACTCACCTTCGGCTTGTCCGCCAGGGAGTGGACGGCAGTGGCCCTGCTCGGTTGCTTGGTAGGCGGGTCGCTAACCGCCTACTACCTATGGAATGCCCACCAGCAAGAGCTCGCCAGACAAGCCGCGCTCCTCGAGGAGCAGAGGCGCCTCGCCGAGCTGGCCGAGAAGAATGCCCAGGCCAAGCAGCCGCTGGACCTGGCGTCATTGCAGAAGCCCTGGACGCTCATGCCTGACCTCGAGGACATGCTACGCGCCTGTAGCAAGGCAACGGGGGTACTGTCGCTGTCGATCCAGGGCTGGCTCTTCGAATCCAGCAAGTGCGACGGCAGGGTCCTGGTCGCCACCTACCACCGTACCGGCAACAGCACGGCAGCCGACCTGACAGCGGCCAGCCAGCACCTGTTCGCCGACCGCCCCGCCTTCGTTATCGACAACGGCAACACCGCGGCCCTGAAGGTCGACCTGAAAGTCGCCATCGGTAGCGATGAGCCGCTGCAGCCAGCCGACGACGCGCTGCAGGCGCTCACCAGCCATCTGTACCGTCAGGGTGTCGAGCCCAAGCTGTCGATCAGCCAGGAGACAACTCCGCCCCTTCCTGGCGCGGAAGCAGCGACGGAGCAGCAAGTGGTGTTGCCTTCCTGGAAGAAATTCACCTTCAGCGCCCAGACCAGGCTCCCGGCAGACCTGACCTTCCAGGGGCTGCCCGCCGCCGGGGTCCGCATCACCAACCTCGAAACCACGCTCAAGGACAGCCAGTTGGACTGGACTGTCACAGGAGAAATCTATGCGAACTGAGCCGATCGGCATGGCCGTGGCCGTGCTCTTCCTCCTCGCGTCCGGCCAGGCCTGCGCCGGCACCGTTGGCGAACTGGCGGAGATCCAGGCCCAGGCCATCCTCACCGAGGCCAAGGTGCGTCTGGCCACGGCGCAGCGGCAACTGGAGGGCAAAGGCGAAACCGGCCAGATCGTCAGCGCCCAGGGGCAGACGTTCGCCATGCCGGTGCCGGCGGCGCCGCCGACGATCACGCAGCCGGTTCCGCCGGTGGTGCGGACCATCTACGGCGCCGGCGGCAAGATGACTGCCACATTCTTGTTCCCGGGCGGGTACGAGATTGACGCCGCCAGCGGCGCGGAGCTGCCGGGCAACTACCGCGTCGAGTCGATCTCCCTGGACCAGGTCGTACTCACCGACAAGGACGGCAACCGCGTGCCCGTGGGCTTCTCCAGCGTTGCCCCCACCCAAGCCGCCTCCTCGGCCCAAGGCGCCTCCGTTCCGCCGGCGCTGCCCGGGGCGGTACCGCAGCCGTTCATCCAGTAGGTACCGCCATGACGAACCTTCAAATTGCCGCGCTTGCACAGCCCTCCATGGTGACCCAACTGCTCACCGCCGACGGTGGCGAGTGGGAGGTCTCGAAACACCTGCAAGAGATCATGGCCCTGGCCGCCGACGGCACGCTCTATCTATCGGAGAGCCACCAGAACGACATTCACGTTCTGTCGTTCATCGACCGTCTCGATCGCCGTGGCTTCCGATACCAGCTCAACCTCACCGACCTGCAGACCATTCACCAGCTCTACCGCGCCGTCGCCATGGACGGCCTGGTCGATAGCGATGGCCAGCGCGCCACCCAGATGCAGGAGCGCGTGGTCAAGATCATTCGTAAGGCCACTGAGCTGCGCGCCAGTGACGTGCATTTCGTCGTGAGTCCCGCCGGCACCGGCAGCAAGATCCGTTTCCGCGTCGACGGCCTGCTGAAGACCGTCGAGCAGTACCGCAGCCAGGAACTGCACGAACTTTGCGCAACCATCTACCAGTCCATGTGCGACGTGGCCGAGCCGCTTTTCAAGCCACAACTTGACCAGGACGCGCGGATGAGCCAGGCCTTCGTCGAGAAGCTGAACCTGTTCGGCGCCCGGATCGCGACCCGCCCGCGCGCCGGTGGGTTCCTGATGATCCTGCGGCTGCTCTACGACGATACCGGCCTCGACAGCCTGGAGCAGCTCGGCTACCTGCCCGAGCAGAACGCGCTGTTCGATCGCATGATGCGCATGCCTTACGGCATCAACATCCTGTCCGGCCCCACCGGGTCAGGGAAGTCGATGACCTTGAAGGTCACCATGGAAGGACTCGATAAGCTGCATGGCGGATCCAAGCATATCCTGACCATCGAGGATCCACCGGAATACCGCATTCGCGGCGAAGGCATCAACCAGACCCCACTGGTCTATGACGCCACTGACCCAGACGCAGAACGCCAGGCCTGGGCCGCAGGCATCGCCAACGGCATGCGCCTGGATCCGGACTACATGATGATCGGCGAAGTGCGCGACCTCTTCGCCGCTGTCGCCGCCTTCCGTGGCGCGATGACCGGGCACGGCCTGTGGTCGACCCTGCACACCAATAGCGCGATCGGCATTGTCCAGCGCCTCAAGGACCTGGGTGTCGACCCCGGCTTGCTGTTCGATCCGGCCCTGCTGACCGGTCTGATCAACCAGAGCCTGCTGCCCAAGCTCTGCCCCCACTGCAAAGTGCGCTTCCAAGACCACCAAGACCAGCTCGCGCCCGATCTGGTCGAACGGGTCCAGCGCTTGACCGATGTTTCCCAGGTGTACGTCAAGGGGCCTGGCTGCCAGGCCTGCCGTGGCTCCGGAGTCAACGGCCGCTCGATCGTCGCCGAGGTGGTGCTGCCCACCCTGGCCTTCATGCGTGTGTTCGCCAAAGGCGGCCCAGCCGAGGCACGCAACTACTGGGTCAAGACCATGCAGGGCATCACCAAGCACGCCCACGCCATCCGCCGCATCAACGAGGGCATGTTCGACCCGCAGATAGTCGAGGATTTCATTGGGCCACTCGACTTCGATGAGCATCTGCTCGACGACAGCTTCTACTCGCAGGAGGCGTGCTGATGGGGGGCTTCTGGGAGCAGTTGCAGTTCGCCTTCTACAGCAAGCAGTTCGGCCGCAAGGAACGCCTGCAGTTCTACGAAAGCATGTCCACCCTGCTCGAAAACGGGGTCCCGTTGAAGGACGCTGTGGCAGAGGTGCACAAGATCTTCGCTCATGAGGGACAGCATCCGTTTCATCCGGTGGCCATCGCCAGTCGCGAAGCGCTGATGGGGCTGTCCAACGGCAAGCGTCTGGCCACCGCCATGGCGCTCTATCTGCCCGCCCAGGAGCGAGCGCTGATCGAGGCCGGCGAGATGAGCGGCAACCTGGTTCAGGCCATGGGCGATGCCGTCTCCCTGGTCGAGGCCCAGGCCAGGATCCGCGCCACCATCTGGCAGGCGCTGCTCTATCCCTCGGCGCTGTCCGCCATGATGGTGTTCCTGCTGTGCATCGTGGCCTATCGCATGGTCCCCAGCCTGGCCAGGCTCTCCGATCCAGTCACGTGGACCGGCCCGCTCGCCACGCTCAACGCCATTGCCAGCTTCGTCACAGGACCTGGTATCTACGTTCTGGTCGCCGTCATCACCCTCACGGTGGTGGTCATCGTCACGTTACCGACCTACCGCTGGAAAGGCCGGGTCTGGCTGGACCGGATGCTGCCGCCCTGGTCCATCTACCGCATGCTCCAGGGCACCACCTTCCTGCTGAACATGGCCGTCATGCTCAACGCCGGCATACGCCCCTACGACAGCCTGGCCAGCATGATCAAGATCTCCCCGCCCTGGCTGAAGCAGCGCTTGGAAGCTGCCCGCTACGGCGTGGGCCTGGGCCAGAACCTGGGAGTCGCCCTTCGCAGCGCCGGTCACGATTTCCCCGACCGACAGGCCATCCAGTACCTGTGCATCCTCGCCAACCGGGGAGGCTTCTCCGAAGCTCTGGTCAAGTTCAGCCGCCGCTGGCAGGAGACCAGCCTCAAGCAGATCGAGCTGGCCGCCGGGCTGGTGAAGAACTTCGCCCTGATCTTCATCGGCGCGCTGATGATCCTGGTCCTGCTCGGCGCCTACCAGGCACAGCAGCTCATCCAATCCATGAACCACTGAAACCTCACCAAGGAGCGCTCCATGAGCACTACGCAACGCACCTCCCGTCCGACGCAGGGCGGTTTCGTTTCCATCGAGATGATCATCGTGCTGATCATCATCGCCATCGGGGTCGGCCTGGGCCTGGCCGCAGCGGCTGGGATGTTCAGTTCGTCCAACGCCAACGAGGAACAGCGCAACATCAGCGTCATTGCGGCCAACGCACGTGCCCTGAAGACCTCTTCGGGCTACGGCTCCAGCGGTACCAACCTGATCCCGAGCCTGATCGCAATCAACGGCGTGCCGAAGAACATGAGTGTCTCCTCCGGCGTCGTCTACAACGTCTACGGCGGATCGGTCACTGTCTCGTCCACCGGCATGGGCTTCTCGATCACCACCAGCAAGCTGCCCAAGGATGCCTGTATCACCCTGGGCACCAAAATCGCGAAGAACACCTTCGAGCAGACCAAGATCAACAGCGGCACCGCTATCACTGGTGAGGTCACCACTGCGGCTGCGACCCAGGCCTGCAGCAGCGATAGCAACAGCATTACCTGGACCTACAGTTCGTGAGTGTGAACCCGATCATTCAGGCTCAGTTCGTCGACCTTTACCTCGGTGAAGGCTTCGCCGACGTGAAGGGCCTGGCCGGCGTCGGCGCGCGCCGAGTCGAGGTGCCTCGCGAGTGGGAGTCGCACGCCCAGGAACTGCTCCAGCTCTGCAGGCAAACGCTGGAGGAGCTGCAGGATCCCGAGTTCGCCATCGTCGTCGACGGTGTGCTGCTGCGCGTCACCCAACTGGAAGATGCTTTCAACGGCGGGAGTGTCTTCGTGCTGCGCCGGTCGACAGCCCAAGTTCGAAGCTTCGAGGATATCGGCTATCCGAGCGAGGTGGTCGCTACGCTCCTGAACCCGCAACTGCAGGGCTTGATCCTGTTCTGTGGCGATATGGCGACCGGCAAGACCAGCTCCGCCGCCTCGCTGATTCTCGCCCGACTGCAGACCCTGGGCGGGGTTGGCTTCACAGTCGAGGATCCACAAGAAACCAATCTCAGCGGCCAACATGGACTCGGCCGCTGTATCCAAGTCAGAACCTCACGACGCTCGGGAGGCTACAGCGAAGCCCTGTTGCGCACCCTGCGTACCGGAGCCGACCTGATATTGATCGGCGAGATCCGCGACGAAGACACCGCCTATCAGGCTTGCAAAGCTTCGCTGAACGGCAACCTGGTCATATCGACCATCCACGCCAAGAACTGCCCGCAAGCCATCGAACGGCTGATCACCCTGGCCAAACCCCTCGCGTCCAATGCCTACGACGTCGTGGCTGAAGGCATTCAGGCCGTGATCTGCCAGGAGTTGGTAAGTGATGGCGGCGCTCGAAGACTGCACGCAGAACCGTTGCTTTTCACCGGAGTGGACTCCGTCGCCATGCGCGATAAGATCCGCCGGCAGCAGATTCATCTACTTGAGGACGATGTGAATCGCCAGGCTCGCAAAAGCCTGTGGGAGCCTATCTATGAATAACCTCAAGCTCAGCCGCGGCTTTATCTCAATTGAATTAATGATCGCCTTGATCGTTATCGCCATCGCGACTACCGGCGGGATTTCAGTCTTGATGAGCTATCTAGACGGCCTGAATGAACAGCACGCGGCCCAGCAGCAACAGCAGGTGGCCAAGGCAGCGGAGAAGTACCTGAAGGACAACTTCAGCACGGTTCTGGCCAGCGCCGGCGCCACGGCCCCGGCGGTGATCACCGTCCCGATGTTGCGCAACACCCGTTACCTGCCCGCAGGCTTCCGCGACACCAACATCTACGGCCAGCAATACCAGGTACTGGCCCGCAAGCCGGCGGCCAACCAGCTCGAAACGCTGATCGTGACCACGGGTGGACAGGTAGCTTCCGAACTCTCGATCCGCCGGATCGCGCAGCTCATGGGAGCCACCGGGGGCTACATCTCGAAAACCAACACCAGTGTCGCCCAGGGCGCCGCCTGGCAGGTGGCCTTGAGCAATTTCGGTAGCGCTCCCGGCGCTGGACACCTGGCGACGGCGCTGTTCTTCCAGGACGGCGCCATTGCCAACGAGTACCTCTACCGCAATGCCGTCCCGGGTCATCCCGAGCTCAACCGGATGAACACGGCATTGAATATGGGCGGCAACAATATCGCCGCAGCCGGAGCGGTCACCGCCAGCGGAAACATCACGACCAGCGCGGACATCAGCGCGCGCAACGTGACAGCCACTGGCACGGTGAAAGCCGGCACTGCTGACGTCGCCGGCGAGACGTACACCGGAGGCTGGTTCAGGACCCGCGGTAACTCAGGTTGGTACAACGAACGGTGGGACGGTGGCTGGTATATGAGTGACAGCACATGGGTCAGGTCGTGGATGAACAAGAACGTTTATACCGGCGGAGAATTGAGAGGGGGAAAGCTCAGCTCCGAAGGTAGAACGACCGTCGGCGAGTACCTTCAGATCAATGGTTTGGCGGCAGAAAATGCAGGATGCGCCCCCAATGGCCTGGTAGGCAGAGACAACAGCGGCCCCCTATTCTGCACCGATGGGCTGTGGAAACGGCCCAGTGGCGTGAATATCGCCACCCCTGTGGTGCTGGCACAGTATCCCGCCGATAACCGACCCCGCACCCACTGCCAAGCGGTATCCAGGGACGCGCTGATCAATGGCTCCGGCCCCGGCGTTCTGCGCCTGGAAGTCGATGGCGTGATCGTTGGTCAAGCGCGCTCCACCGCTGGGCGAAACGCTGACGTAGTTGAAGACGCCTCGATCTCCGCCATGGTGAAAGCCGGACACCGGTTCTGCCTTTACAGCACCGTTGTGCTCGCAGGATTCGGCAACTCCGCCGGCATGCGTGTGACGGCCACCTACCTCAACTAGGGAGTCCTCCAGATATCATGCCGCTGCTCTGGATTGCCCTATTGCTCACCCTGCTCACCGGAACCTGGCTGAGTGTACAAAGCGACCACGCGACCTCGAGCGCCGAACTGGCCGAGGTCGATACCCTGGCCAGGAGCTTGCTGCTCTACCGCTCCAGGCTGGCGGAGTACGCACACGCCAACCCCGGTTTCAGCGGTTCGCCGGCGGACTCCGCTCTTGGTTTACCGGCCTGGTTCCGCAAGCCAGCGCGGCTTCAGGGCTACATCGCCGCCGACACCAGCTACGCCTTCATCGCCTCGCCGCCGGCAGGGCTGGCGGCAGCCGTGGATGCCGGTACGGAATCCGACCTAGTTGGTGTCAGGCGCAACGGCCAGTTAGTCACGCGCCGCCTCGGAGCCACTGCCATTGCGCTCCCTGCGCCCATCCCCGAGGGCGCGGTGGTCGCGGTCAAATAACCTCCAGAGGCCAGTAAACCCCGGCGCTGCTTGATAAACCAGCCTTCTGAACACATAATGCCATCAACTTTGATTTCACCCCGCTGGCTACTGACGGTCATCAGTAGCGCCCTGGTGATGCAGGTTCGCCTCATCTCCAAACCGTAAGCACGCTACAACACCGGGTGGGGCGTGCGGATCTGGTTGAGAATTCTCCCTGTGTCTCCCTGTTCTTTTGCTTGTCATGCAGCCGTCAACTCGTGTCGAGCGAGTTTAAAGGCACATAGGGTTCTCAAGAGGTTCGGTGTTTCCTCGATTTAAGGGTCGTACTGGTGTTACGGCCCCTCCTTTTCCCCTCTCCATGGGTAGCCTGATGCTCCTGCTCCAGGGGCATCAGGCTACCCATCGGGATCCTTCTCCCTGCCGGTGGCCCGCCGGTGATACGCAGGGCTCCCTTTGTACGCGGATGCGTGCCTACTGTTTGCTGGCCAAGCCACGATAATGGCCGGGTGATGGGATCGAGACGATCAATGCCCAGGGATCGACGATTCAACCACAGGTGGCTCACTTGACTCCCCTTCCAGACACGGCTGGGGAAACCTTTGACAGGGTTTCTACCAGCCGCGCTCTTCCGCCCTCGCTCTCCGCCCGCTGTATCCTGCATCCGCTCCCCCTCCTGCTTGACCTTGACACTTTCGCCCCCTGCTTCGATGATGAACGCGTGATCTGCTGACGTTGTCAGCGACATGCCCCCATGCAGCTCGGATCCGAAATGCTGCAGCACAGCCCACCGTGTTGATCCAACCCAAGACCGCATAGCTTCTGGTAGCGCGGTCGGTCGGCCTCGGTCGATAGAAGCTCCCTTCCGCAACCCAGCGGGGAATCCACTTCCCCGCCAGGGCCAGTGTTTTCTCCGCACCCTCAACCTGCAGGAGAAACACCATGTCCAAGCAATCCACCAGCTTCGAAATCGGCTTTGCCCTCGGCAGTGTTGTGCGTGAGTTCCGCAGAGCGCTCAGGCGCCCTCCGGTCGTAGTGCAAGCACAAGCGCCGGTTGCGTTGAGCGTCCAGCGCATCGATCCTGCCTTCCTGGCCGGCCCGACCGCTGGCGAGCTAGAACACATCAGCGACATCCCAGCCATCGTCCGGCTGAAGAATGTCAACCTGAATGACTGGTATCTAGCCAATACGCGCGAGGTGCAAAAGCCCAAGCGCGCACGCAAACCCAAGCCGGCCAAGGCGACCGCCAAAGCTGAAACGCCAGTCAGGAAGGAGCTCAAGATGGGTTCCCTCGACCATTTGATTGCACCCAACTCCGAAAGCGAAATGGGGAGGCCCCCTCTCCAGTTAGAGTCCCTGAACGATCATGAGATTGCTCTTTTGCCAGCACCTCCTGGTAGCGCAGTCTCTTGGGAACTCCATCGGCGTACTCAGGAGCAATACCACCAACGCTGGCAGGACTACTTGTCCACCATGACGGATGAACAAGTAGCTGCTCTCGGCCGCTAATAGCCACTGCTACCACCCCCAACCCTGCCGGGAACCATCCCGCAGGGTGGTTTTCCGGCATTTTTCGAGGAAAACCATGGGTTCCGCAAAACTTTCCGCAATCGCAGAAGATCTACGCAAGATTGGAACCACGGCGGTAGCCGCTGGTTTGATCGGTATTTTTCTCGGCGAGCATCGCATCCTGACTGCCCTTGCGCTGTCGGTAGGTGTGGTAATCTGGTCTACAGGTATCTACCTGACTCAGGAGGAATCTTGAGATGAGCCAAACGACTTTCGGCGTGATCATGCTGACCGCCTTGCTTGTAGTGTGCTTGTCGATGGCGGCCTGGGCCGATTGGCCCAACCTCAAGCGCAAGCTTACGAAGTTTAACCATCGGCACCGCCCGCACTGACCTCAAGCCCCTCCGTGTGAGGGGCTTTTTCATTCGCGGGGGCTTGACAACTGCAACAGGCCTTTTCATTCTTTGCACCGTGAGCTGCTGACGTTGTCGGCAATCCTCCCCCAGTAGTCATGATCTGAAAGACTACGACACGGATTTCCGTGTAGATCGAACCCAAGATCGCACCAGCTTCCGGTAGCGCGATCAATCAACCACAGGTTGATGGAAGCCCTCTCCCTCAGATTTACCTCCCAATACCGACCCATGCGGGGAATACTTTTCCCTGACGGGCAAGGTGTTTCTCCGCTTTCGCTTACGAAACTGGAGAACCATCATGAGCAACAACACCCAAGCCCAAGAAGCCAAATATTTCGACCTGCACACCACCGGTATCGGCTACCTCAATCGCATCCGCGAAGTACCGATCCGCCGAGGTGAACCGTTCCTCGCCGCTACTGTTGCTGCCCTCCATGGCGCGGCAGACAGCGTGGAATACTCCTACATCGATTGCAAAGTGGTCGGCGCCCAAGCTGAAAAGCTTGTCCGCCGTTGCAAGGAAGCAGTCGAGGCCGAGAAGAAGGTGCTGATTTCTTTCCGTATCGGCGACATCTGGGCGGATCCCTTCACCTACGAGAAAGGCGAGAAAAAAGGCCAGTCCGGCGCAAGCCTCAAAGGCCGGCTGCTCTTCATCTCCTGGATCAAAGTGGATGGCACCACCGTCTACGATGCGAAGGAAGAAGCTGAGAAAGCCCAGCAAGGCCAAGGCGAACCGCAAGGTGAACCCGCAGCCCCCGCTGAGCACGCTGAACAAGCCGCTGCTTGAGCACGGCTTGATCGAATACCGGCCCTCATCCCGAGGGCCTTTCACTACCTACGCTATGCGCCACTCTTCATCGCATACCCACCCGGGGGGCACCATCTCCCCCAGGGCGTGGTGTTCTCCATTATCTGGAGATCATCATGAGCAATATCCAAATCGTAGATCTGCCCGCCCTGCCGGAAGTAGAGGAGGTTAGCCTCAGCGACGTCGAGGACGAGCTGCTGCTCAGCAGTCAGTTCTGCAACTTCGCCTGGCTGTTCCTAGCCAGCAACAATGCCCAGGTATCTGCCTTGGCCTAACCGCCAGACATTTCCCATTTAGGGGACCTCAGTCCCCTTGGGACTGGTGTTTCCTACCGAAAGGAGAATCACCATGCAATACGGAAAGCGGGCACTCGCCCATCTTCGTCTCGAACTGCCGCTGCAGGTTCTTATGTCCAACGCCGGCTTTTATATCGGCACCCTTGATGAAGAAGGACCAGCTTCGCGCGAGTCGGTTGAATACTACCCCTCCCGCGAACTTGCCCAACAGGCATTAGACAACGGCACGTGGTCGCAACGGGAATATTAAGTTTTACCCTTTTGCCTATGTGCCTCTGCTAATTCAACCCAGACGGGGTCATCCCCCTGTCGGGTGGTGACTTCTCCGAATTGCGTTAACCGCAACGACTCTACATCACCAGGGCGCTTCGGCGCCCCTTACTTCCCCTGGAGGTCCATAGTCTCTAAGGGCATGGGCTTCCCGGCTACTGGAGATACCCCATGACTCAATATAATCCGTTTATCCACGGCTATACTGACTTCAGAATCGAGCGAACGCTACAGATAACATACGAAGATGATTGCCCCCCCTGCTATCGCGCGTTGCATCCATCGCAGCAAATCCTCTCCGATACTCAACTACAGTGCTTTCCATGCATCTTCAATGACGACTTCGCCCTAGTTACTGAAGGTCGAGAGATCGATACTGCACTTTCTGACCGCTGTCCTTACAACGGTCTGGTGCGCAATGTGCTCTACGGCATCCTTGCCGAGCAGGACGGTCAGCAAAAGCACATAGGCGATCTGTATTCCTTGGCCGAAGCCCAGAGTGTCGTTCGTCACCTTTCGTTCGGTGGCGGTTACAACCGCTGCTGGGAGATCAGAAAAACACATCTACCCATCAGCGCGTGGAATAGCCTCTACGAAAGGTTCTCGACCAAGATGCCAATCCGCTTGCCCTCGGTGTTGGTATCGCTCTTCTGGTGTAACGAGCACGGTGCGGTGGGCTTTCGCTTGCACAACACCCCTTGGACGGATGAGTGTCTGGAGATCCTGGAGATGACCGCAGCCGCTCTTCGACAAGAACAGCTTGCCTTCGGCCTCGACGAACACCTGGTCGATCTACTTCACCTCGCGGGACAAGCAGACATTCGGTTCCTGGTACTCGATCCATTCGCGCCCACGCTTAAGGGCCTGCCACTTTATGACGATTGAGCAATCCGGCCGGCGGGACATCCCGCCAGCCCTCGAATTCGAATTGGCTCGCTGTCGTTGACAGCGCCTCCCAAGGAGCCAGGGTTTAAGGCTCCGGCGCGCAAGCGCTAACCCACCCAAGACCGCCACAGCACTCGGCAGCGCGGTCGCATCACGCAAGTGATGGAGTGCATCCTACCCACCCACGCGGGGACCTCATCCCCGCGGGAGAGGCCTGCGTATTCGGAGACCTCTCATGACCTCTCTCAACAACCACTCCAGCGCAGGCCACACTGCTGCGTACCTCAAACTCCCGATCGTTCTCACCAACGCGGCCTGGCTGCGCCTGGTCTATCTCGCCAACCCTGCCAGGGTCGACGAGATGGGCACCCGGCTGGCCAGTGTCGTTCAAACCGCCTGGCAGGAGCTTTCGCTCCAGCCGACCGCGAAGCACATCCAATTCCACCTGTACCACAAGGAGGAAGAGGGGCAGGACCGCGCGCTCGCGCTGCTGGTCCTCTCGATAGTCGAGCCGTCCGATGAGCCTTCCTACCTGCGCATCGAGCTGCAGGAAGAAAGCCTCCCGGGCAACCCGGATACCGAGTAGTTCTCCCCTCACCACGATCCCGCTTCGGCGGGATCATCCTTTTCGCAGGTCACGCCATGATCAACATACCCGGCCAGTTGGCCATTCGAACCATCAACGGTCGCAATGGCGAGTTCAACGTGGGAAAGCTCTCGACCTCGATCGGGGAGTTCGTCATCAAGGACGCTCTCCTGGACCAGCACATCGAAGGCAAGTACCGCGGTGATTTCGCCATCACCGAGATCCGTCCCTCCTACTACACCACCGGCGGCCGGCTGGTCGTCGAGATCCGCGCAAAGCTGGACAGCATGACGCTGGACGACGTGGACAACCTCAGCGACGAGGAGGCAGAGCGTCTCTCTGGCAATGAGGTGGATCCGCTCGACGAAGTGCCCGCGATCCAGCAGCCCACAGTAGCCCCGGCGGTACCGCCGAAGTCGCCCCAGAAACCGAAGCCTCTGCGCCCCGCTGCAACAGGGGAGGACGCGCCTTTCGGTATGTCCCCTCCGGCTCCTGCAGAGCAGGCCGCCACTCCGGACACAGACGCAGATGCAGAGCTGTTCGGGACGGTCTGGCCGCTAGGCGAAATCGTCAAGCTGGACACCACGGTCGACCGCAAGCGGCTACGTCAACAGTGCGTGCGGCTCGGCGCGCTGGGCTATGAGCTCGACTTCAAACAACAAGTGTGGACCCGCAAGGAGGCCGCATGAAATCGATCTACAACACCCCAGGCTTCAGCGAGGAGTTGTTGCTGGTTTGCGCCTCGCTGCGCGAGGTCGGACTGGACAATCTGGCTGACCAGTTCCGCGATGCAGTGTTCGACCGATCCGTCGTCGACCAGGCCATCATCGCACTGCGTGAGCGGGTGAAGACCCCTTCGCCGGAGCATGCGGCCGACAACGAGCCATGGCTGTACTGCGACTGGCAGGCCAGGCAAACAGCTTACCGGCTCCTCCAGCGCCTTGAGCGCGCAACACGCTGAAGCATCACCCTACCCACCCCTGCCGGGTTCTCCCGTCAGGGAGACCTGGCCAACCACAGGAGCACACCTATGGGATGGCTTTTCTCACATCAGACGAAGGAAGACCTGCTGCGTGAGCTGCTGGCCCCAACCAGTACTTTCGCAGGCAGCACCAAGGTGCTGGCACACGCAGTCTCCGGCAATGAACTTTGGACTGTCGTAAAACGAACCTTCCACCTTGCCGGATTCTATTTCGGCAAGCCGGCCGGTCACTCGATCACCATGATCGAGCTGCACTTGCTGGACTGCTCGGCCGGGCAATGGGGCTACAAGACCATTCCAGAAAGTGCCGGCCCGTTCTACTACGGCTGTCCGCTGGAGTTCCTGGACCTGGCTCACGATGAGGTCAACCAGGAGTGGCGTGAACGTCTGACGCACGAACACCAAGCCTGACCGCACCAACCACTTCCCTTGAGGGGCGCCCTCGAGGGCGCTCCTCGTCTACCACCAGGAGCGCACCATGAACCCGCTGTTCACCAACCTCACCCAGGAAACCCTCGCTTACCTCGAGGACCAACTGTCCAACAACGACGTCGCCGGCGACGACGAGCTCATCGACCTGTTCATCGAGGAGCTGTCGCTGACCTTGGAGCAGGCGGAAGCGGCTGTCGCGCTACGCGATCAGTACCTCTGCCAGGTCTTCCTGGTCGGCCAAGGGCCGCTGCACCGTCCTGAAGCCGATGGGCTCAGCTTCGACCCTCACACCAAGAGCGTTCGGTGACCACCACGCTCCCCTGCACCAGTTGGACTACACCCCCGAGGGGCTTCACCGCCCCTCGAGGGCGGCGTGGCTCCTCCTTCAAGGAGGTTCCTATGCCCAGTCCCACCCCGCTCTACCAGATCGAAGAATGCCCAGACCTGTACGTTGACGCCTGCGTGTGCGACGAGCAGCGCAACCTGGTCTTTCTTTCGGCCTGGGGCCGCGACACCGTGACACAAGAGTTCCTGGCCAGGCTGACGCTGGACCGGGAAGAAAATGGCATCGACCATTTCCACATTATCGTGGACGGCCGGCGCTTACCTGTCTTCCCAAACCAGGATCTCCTGGAGAAACGCACCACCCGCCAGTTCCGCGGCACGTTGTTCGGCAGCCTGCTCAACCTCTGGCTGTTCGATCGGCGCGCCTCGGCGCCCGACCGAGGCAATCACCTCGCCTTCGCACTCCTGCAGCGCGATGAGGATCCACACCAAAGGCTCTGGCCGCTGGTGATGGAGACCTGTCCGCTCCCCCTCCTGCAGCACTGGCGCGAGCCAGTGATGGAGGTCCTCACCCAGCACCAGATGTTGACCGCCCTGCCAGGGACGATCGGCAACGTCTGCGCCTGGCGACTCGCCCTGCGGGTCGACGTGCTCGAGCCCACCCTCGGTGAGCTGATCCGCGAAAGCATTCTTACCACCGATGCTCAGGCACAAGCCTGAGCCATCCCTCTCAGACTCAAGGAGGCCCCATGGCCCTCATGTTCCCGCGCTTGGCGCGCAACTTTGCACGCAACGGCTACTTCCCTACCGATGAGGTCACCCTCGAACGCGCTCTGCAAGCCCTCGCTCCCGCCCCGTCGGGCAGGATGAGGATCTGTGATCCCTGCGCCGGTGAGGGGGTTGCCCTGGCTGAGGCAGCACACATCCTCGGCCGCGACAAGGTCCAAGCCCTCGCTGTCGAGTACGACCGCGAGCGCGCCGACCATGCTCGAGGCTTGCTTGAGCGAGTGCTGCACAGTGACCTTTTCGACACCATGATCAGCAGGCAGTCGTTCGGACTGCTCTGGCTCAACCCGCCTTATGGCGACCTGGTGGCGGACCACTCCGGTGCGTCGCAGTACCAGGGCAGCGGCCGCAGGCGTCTGGAGAAAGCGTTCTACCAGCGCTGCCTGCCGTTGCTGCAGTACGGCGGCGTCATGGTCCTGATTGTTCCTCACTACGTCTTGGACGATGAGCTGACCGGTTGGTTGAGCAACCACTTCACCGGCCTGCGCATCTACGCAGCCGCGGATCCTACCTTCAAACAGGTGGTGATCTTCGGCATCCGGGTCCGTCGACAGGACCTGGCCCGGGCGGACGCCAATCAGGTGAGGTCTCGCCTGCAGGCGATCGGCGCGGGCCAGGAAAAGGCCGAGGAAATTCCAGCGGCTTGGCCGTGGGAACCCTATGTGGTTCTGCCGGCCACCAGCGAGCTGGAGCACTTCTATCGAGTAACCCTGGAGCCGGAGCAGTTCGCCGGCGAGATCCAGCGGCTGCGAGGTCTCTGGCCTGACTTCAACCTGCACTTCGCGCAAGCGGGGCTGCAGCCCCGCCCACCAGTCCGCGAGCTGTCTCGCTGGCACCTGGCCCTGGCCTTGGCCGCCGGCGCGATTTCCGGCGTCGTGCGCTCGAAGTCGGGCCGGATCCTGGTCGTGAAGGGTGACACCTACAAGGACAAGGCCCGCAAGACCGAATTCACCGAAGACGAAGACGGCAACATCACCGAGGTGAGGATCCTCACAGACCGTTTCATCCCGATCATCCGGGCATGGGAAATGACACCCTCCTCGGTCAATCAGGGCCGCGTGCTGACCATCAGCTCGTCGGCTGCGACCACGGAAGAGGCTGAAGAGCCCCAACCTGAGCCGGCCCCCGAACCGCTGCTGTTCAGCCCTGGCCAAGTCGTAATGACCGCTGCCGTGAGCCACCTGGTGGAAACCGGTCAACTCAACCCAGCGCCTTTGCTGAACCGCCATCTGGCGGGAGATTGGGGGACGCTGGACCAGGAAGACTGGAACACCAACCAGAGAGCCCTGAAGTTCGGCGATAGGCTGCTGTCGTCCTACGACATCGATGCCGGCGGCGAATCCAGGCTCTGGATCATCACCGAGGCAGACCGCAGCTCAACCACGCTTTTGCTCCCTAGCGACTACTGACCTCGCCCCCACGGCGATTCCTTCCACTCCACCCTGCAGGGTATGGCGATACCCGAAAGGGACGTGCATGCCCTGCTTTCTTCCTTCACCTGCAGGAGATGCACATGAACGCTCAGACCCAACCGGCCGCCCTGGCCGCCTCCTCCCTGAACATCAACCTGACCGACTTCATCGACGAGTTCGGCGACGAGCTCCTGGAGTCGCTCAATCGCTCCAACCCCCCGGTCTATACCGGCTCCGACAACGCTCACCGCCAGTTGGTGATGGACCGACTCAAGCGCAAGCCCTTCGCGGCCCAGGCCGAGGTCGTCCAGGCCATCACCGCCCTGCTGCTGGACCGTAACGAGCAGGCCGGGATCATCAACGCCGAGATGGGCACCGGGAAAACCATGATGGCCATCGCTGTCGCAGCGGTCATGCACGCGGCCGGCTATCGCCGGACCCTGGTTGTCTCTCCGCCGCACCTGGTCTACAAGTGGCGCCGCGAGATTCTGGAGACCATCCCAGCCGCCCGCGTCTGGGTACTCAATGGCCCAGATACTCTGCTCAAGCTGCTCAAGCTACGAGATCAGATGGGCGACGCCTACGACGGACGCCAGGAGTTCTTCATCCTCGGCCGCGTGCGGATGCGGATGGGTTTCCATTGGCGGCTCGCCTGCTGGAAGAAGCGCGCCGCCGGCGGCCAATTGCTCGCTGCGTGCCCGGATTGCGGCCAGGTCCTCGAGGACCTGGAAGGCAACCTGGTCACGGTGGAGGAGTTCGAGCGTGGTGACCGTCGACGTACCTGTTCCTCCTGTCGTGGGGCGCTCTGGACGCTGATCCGGCCAGGCAAGCCTGACGGCGGCAACCGGCGCGCAACGATCCTCAAGTCGATGTGTCGGATTCCAACCATCGGCCCGGTCAGGGCGGAGCGCCTGCTGAACGACTTCGGCGAGGACTTCCTGGCCACGATGTTGGTGGACAACGTCTCGGAGTTCATCAACCTGATGGACGCCAAGGGCGACTTCGTCTTCAGCGATCGGCAGGCCAAACGCATGGAGCGATCGATGGCGAACATCGAGTTCGGCTTCGGCGAAGGCGGCTACCAACCGACCGAGTTCATAAAAAGACAACTTCCCAACGGCTACTTCGATCTGTTGGTGGTGGATGAGGGGCATGAGTACAAGAACAGCGGTTCGGCCCAGGGCCAGGCCATGGGCGTTCTCGCAGCCAAGGCACGGAAAACCGTGCTGCTGACCGGAACGCTCATGGGCGGCTACGCCGACGACCTGTTCTACCTCCTGTTCCGCATCCTCACCCAGCGCATGATCGAGGACGGCTACCGGCCCAACGCGCGTGGCAGCATGGCTCCAGCAGCCATGTCGTTCATGCGCGACCACGGCGTGCTCAAGGACATCTACACCGAACGCGATGGTGACTCGCACAAGACAGCCCGGGGCAAGAAGCTCTCGGTACGCACGGTGAAGGCTCCCGGCTTCGGCCCGAAGGGCATCCACCGCTTCGTATTGCCGTTCACCGTGTTCCTGAAGCTCAAGGATATCGGTGGCAACGTACTGCCCGACTACCAGGAGGAGTTCGTCGACGTGCCGATGGCGCCTGATCAGGCTTCGGCCTATCAGCGCCTGGCGGCCACGCTGACAGCGGAGCTCCGCCAGGCTCTGGCGCGACGAGATACCACGCTCCTGGGCGTGGTCCTCAACGTGCTGCTGGCTTGGCCGGACTGCTGTTTCCGACCGGAGATCGTCAAGCATCCGCGAAGCCGGGACACACTGGCCTTCGTGCCAGCGATCTTCGGCGACGAGCAGTTGATGCCCAAGGAGCAGGCGCTGGTGGACCTCTGCCTCGAGGAGAAAGCGAAGGGCCGCAAGGTTCTGGCATACACCGTCTACAGCGGGACGCGCGACACCACGTCCAGGCTGAAGAAAGTGCTCGAGCAATCCGGGCTGAAGGTGGCAGTGCTACGTGCTTCGGTCGATACCGCTCGACGCGAGGATTGGATCCTCGACCAGGTCGATCGCGGCATCGATGTGCTGATCACCAACCCGGAGCTGGTGAAGACCGGGCTGGACCTGCTGGACTTCCCGACCATCGCGTTCCTGCAGACGGGGTACAACGTGTACACCTTGCAGCAGGCCGCGCGGCGGTCGTGGCGGATCGGGCAGAAGCACCCGGTGCGGGTGGTGTTCTTCGGCTACGCCGGCAGCTCGCAGATCACCTGCTTGCAGTTGATGGCGAAGAAGATCGCTGTGGCTCAGAGCACGTCGGGAGACGTTCCCGAGTCAGGTCTCGATTCGTTGAACCAGGACGGGGACTCGGTGGAGATGGCGTTGGCACGACAACTCATTGCAGCATGAACTCATAGGCCACCTTCGGGTGGCCTTTTTTTATATCAGCTTGGACGTACAGCGCCCTTGAGTAACTGCCAAGACAGTAAGACAGCATCATCCGCCCCAACCTCCTTTGCCGCCCAGCGCTGGACTGCCTCAATGTCAGTGTCGTATTCGATGGGGAATTCAATGTCTATTTGTCTCGTATGCCTGTTGGAAAGCCCCTTCCCCTGGCGCACGGACATGAAATGGACGTGGTATCGCGGCATGGCCCTTTTCTCTCCTACCTAGTGACCGTTTTATATTCAGCGAATAGATCGCCAGCAAACTCACGTCGCTTCCCTCAATCAGTTTGCCGCTGCTGGCGATGGTATGCGCCGGTATTTTTCGGCCTCGTCCAGCTGTTTGGCCAGGAGCATAACATCGGCCTCATACTCTGCGATTACCTTGTCACGCACGGCCACCGGGCCGAACCACAAGATAGCGAACGTGAAAATACAACCCAGGACGAAGGCCGGCATTGCGACCATGAAAACCCAAGCCTGGCGGCTTGGCTCTTGGTTCTTATTTTCCGTGAGCCTGGGGTAGAACTGCTTAGTCATGAGCATTTTCCTCGGTAATCAGACCTTTGCCAACTCGCCCTCCAGAACTCGCAAATGAGTGGGTCGATGAGGCAACCACGCCCGAACGGGCAGAGCAGATGGTACTGCAGGAAAGTGAGGCTCCAGAAGTGTTCACCTGGTATCGCGTCGACCGCGCGGTCGGCAATGTTCGCAATCAAGGGGTACACCTCATAGAGCCTCAGCGGACCGGGTAGGCTTAGTTCAACTATCGGCTGCCAGGAATTGCAGGAGGAAGTATCTGGCGATGAATCGGGGCGTTATCCTTCCCCTGTCGCCAGCGACGAAGGTCCTCGCTCACCCAATCATTCAGTGAGGCCGCGGACAAGGTTCCCCCATTCTTCAGGTAATATGCAACCTCCGCCATAGCTTGGTGATAGCCGCGCCGGTAAGTACCCTCTATTTGTGAATCGGCAGGACCAATATCTGAGCCTGGCCCCAACTTACCATTAACCATCCTCTCGAGAAGACTGTTTTCACCACTCATAATAACCCCCTATGGTTATAAATCAGTTTTACAAGCTTGATACAACCAAGGAACCTTAACCATTTTTCTCAATGTTCTTCAAGTGCATCAAGGGAGCAATTCGTCATAGCTTAATTCCTAGGAATAGCCTTTCAGTCAACCTATAGGCAACTGGCCGAGCACCAAAAGCGTGCTCAGTGCATGGTAGCGAGCCAGGTATTCGCTCCATGCCTCATCGACGTGCGCGCTCTCAATCCCTGCCTCCCTCTTGCGATAAAAAGCAGCCACGGCGGCCAGTTCCTGGCGCGCTATATCGATGATGGTTTGTTCGAGCTGGGGAAGGTCTGTATTCATGGCCTAGGGCTTCCTCGAAGCAGTGTTAACCAGAAATGACGCAGCCTGGATGCGTGTGAAGGGCACCCAGAGTCGACTGATCTTCGCATAGCGAATCAGGCCCGGCGATTCGCCAGAATCCTATCCAAAAAAATCCCACCCCCACTCACCGAGTATTTCCTACTGCCTCAATGGGGGCAGTCTGAGAGGGTGTCTCTGGCTTCGCGCGAGGACACTCATGAAACGCCCATCCCCTGCATCAATGATTCTTGGCCTCTGCTTGACAGCAATGGCCGGCCTGCTGGGCTACCAGCAGTACCAACTCATTCAGCTCCGATCAGGCGTGGACAGTGCCGCGGAAAAGACCTCGCTAGAGGCGATCCTGGCGCGCTTGAATCGAGTCGACGAGCGCCTCGACGCCGTGGATGGACAGCACCTGGTCAGCAACGAGGACTTCCGCTCAGGCCAGCAGGCGCTGTCCAACCGCATTGACGCCGCGCAGGCCTTCGCCAAGCAGGCCTCCGACGCCGTCGAGAACCTGGCTCAAACCACCGCCTCGGCCGGCGATCTCCTGGTGCTCAAGGCAACAGTGGAGACGCTGGACGGTTCTGTCCGCACGCTGCAAGAGAAGCAAGCCAAGGCTCCGCCGCTGATCGTGCCTCCACCGAAGCGCGGTGCCTTCCCTGTCAAGCCCAAGCCGAAACCCAAGCCGATCGAGCCTCCGCCCTTCTCAATCCTCGGCGTGGAGTATCGCGGGGGCGAACGGTTTCTGTCGGTTGCACCTCCGGGATCCACCCAGCTCAGCCAGATCTACCTCATTCGCCAGGGCGATGCCGTCGCCGGCACGACCTGGCGCCTGACCGACCTTGACGATCGTACCGCGCACTTCGACGTCGCCGGCGCCTCGCGCAGCGTCCGCATCCAACCATAGGACCCCGCACATGAACAGAACCGTATCGCTCCTGTCCGGCCTGGTGCTGCTGAGTTATCCCGCAGTCGGTCAGGAGGCTGCGGCAAGCCGAGAGACCAGCAGCCAGCTGTCCGGTAGCCAACTCGGCACGCTGAAACAGCAGACATCTCAGAGCGACCTGGCCCAGGAGTGGGGACTGAACCAACAGGAATGGACCCGCTACCAGACGCTCATGCAAGGCCCCAGGGGCGTGTACTCGCCTGGCATTGACCCGCTGACTGCGCTGGGCATCGAGGCGCGATCGGCAGAGGAACGGCGGCGGTATGCCGATCTACAGGTCCAGGCCGAACGGCGCCGGGTCGAGAAGGAACTCGCCTACCAGCGCGCATACGACGAAGCCTTCGCCCGCGCCTATCCAGGCGAGGGGGTGATCCGCCTCACCGAAAGCAGCACGGCCAACCCGTCGGGCACCCCGAACATGAGCCCAGCGTTGCAGAGCAGCGGGCGCCTGGCCCTGTTCGTCCAGGACAATTGCACCGCCTGCATCCAGCGGGTCCGCGACCTGCAGCAGCAGAACAAGGAGTTCGACCTCTACTTCGTCGGTAGCCAGAACGACGCAGAGCGAGTGCGGCATTGGGCAATCCTCGCCGGCGTCGACCCGAAGAAGGTTCGCAGCAAGCAGATCACGCTCAATCATGACGAGGGCCGCTGGATGGCCCTGGGACTGGGCGGGGCCCTTCCCGCCCTGGTCCAGGAGGTGAACGGCCGATGGCAACGTCTGTAATCCGCGCCCTCCAACTGGCCGCCCTGCTGGTCCTGGCCAACATCGCTCAGGCCGCCGTGGATCCACCGCCGGCGTATAAGCAGATCGCCCTGCCCAAAGGGGTTCCGGCCGAGGTGCTCTACTCGGTCGCGCTGACCGAGAGCAAGGTCCTGCTGCGCGGCGAATACGTTCCCTGGCCTTGGACATTGAACGTCGCCGGGAAATCCTACTACTACGCGACCCGCACCGCCGCCTGCACCGCGCTACTCGCGGCGATCAACCTCTACGGGGCCAAGAGCGTCGATTCCGGCCTCGGCCAGGTCAACATCGGCTGGAACGGACATCGTTTCTCCAGCCCCTGCGAGTCCCTGGATCCGTACAAGAACCTGGACGCCACCTCCGACATCCTGATCGAGCAGCGGGACGCCCTGTATGCATCCGCCCCGGGAAGACCGGTGGACTGGATCCAAGTTGCCGGCCGCTACCACCGCCCCGCCGGCGGCGCGCCTGCCGCCAAATACCGTAGGACGGTATCCCGCCACCTTAGCCAAGTCCTCGGCGTCAACCTACTGGTGACCAATCCATGAAGAAGATCCTTGCCACGCTGGCATTTTGCACGGCGTTCGCGACTCAAGCCTGGGCCGCCGGGCTGATCGTTGTCGAAGACCTGGGCGGCGCCTCGGCGCTCCCCTACTACCAAGGCCTGGATCCGCAGCCATCCGCTGCCGCACCAGGACCTGGCGACCTGGGCGTCCGTGGCTCAGGTGCGTTTCCAGTTCGCTCCGCCCGTCTTTCGCCAGGACAGGTCCAGGGGCGCGCCATCAACGCTCCAGGCCTGCAACCGCTGTTCCTGGTCGGCGACGACACGCTGTCTCAAACCTGGCTGAAAGAGCGAGGCGACGAGCTCCGAGACCTCCAAGCCGTGGGCCTGGCAGTGAACGTGGCCAGCGAAGCGCGCCTGACGGAGATCCGGGCCTGGGGGAAAGGACTTCAGATATTGCCGGCGCCGGCGGACGACCTGGTCGACCGGCTAGGGCTGCAGCATTACCCCGCCCTCATCACATCCACCGCCATCCAGCAGTAGGAGTCCTCATGACTACTCATCTGATCACCCTGGTCATCAAGCAGCCGAGCGACGCTCAGGCACGCCAACTCATGTACCAGGAGTTGCTCGGCCTGATCTCACGCTACGGCGGTGAGGTGACGTCCAAGGCCTTGGAGGACGAGTCGACCCTCTGCGAGCTGCTGGAACAGATGCTGCCTGATGATGAGGTAGAGCAAGCCAGGAAACAGGTGCTGGAACTTCATGCCAAGCGCCGCCAACCGGGCCGCCTGGACTCGCCGGCGAGCCTGAAGGTGTAACCCATGGCTGGCCAGTACCCGCTGGAAGCGCTCTTGCGGCCGGCCGTGGAGCTCTACACCACCACCGTGTGCTTCACCGCGGCCGCGCTCTGTATCGTCGCGCCGTGGACGTTCGCCCTCACTCCGCTGTTCGGCATCGTGGCCGCACTGGGCTTCGCCTGGCTGGGTATCGTGCGGCTGAAGCAGGCCGGCGTGGTGCTCCGCTACCGGCGGAACATCCGCCGACTGCCGAAGTACACGATGACCAGTGCCGAAATGCCGGTCAGCAACGAACACTTGTTCATCGGCAAGGGCTTTCGCTGGACGCAGAAGCATACGCAGCGCCTGGTAGATACCTACCTGCCCCAGTTCGCCTCCTACGTCGAGCCCTCGCCGCTCTACGAGCGCGCGCGCCGGCTGGAGAAGCAGCTTGAGTTCGCCCCCTTCCCTCTGAAGCTGGTCGCCAAAGCCACTGCCTGGGACGTGGCCTGGAACCCCGCACGGCCGCTGCCGCCCGTGGGCGGTTTGCCTCGGCTCCATGGCATCGAGCCGCGCGAACAGGACGTAGGCCTGCAACTGGGCGAGCGCGTCGGCCACACACTGGTACTCGGCACTACGAGGGTGGGTAAGACGCGACTCGCGGAGCTGTTCATCACCCAGGATATTCGCCGTACCCACTGCCGGGGCCGACGCCGGCGGGCGAAGATGGGCCGGCGGACCCAGACGGTTCACCACGGCCACCGGCGCCGGCGCGCAGAGGAGCAGCCGGACTACGAGGTGGTGATCGTCTTCGACCCGAAAGGCGACGCTGACTTGCTGAAGCGTATGTACGTGGAATGCGAACGTGCCGGCCGCCTCGATGAGTTCTACGTGTTCCACCTCGGCCACCCTGACCTGTCGGCACGCTACAACGCCGTCGGCCGGTTCGGCCGGATCTCCGAGGTCGCCACCCGCGTCGCCGGCCAGCTCTCCGGCGAAGGCAACAGCGCGGCGTTCCGCGAGTTCGCCTGGCGGTTCGTCAACATCATCGCCCGCGCGCTGCACGCGCTGGGTATCCGCCCGGACTACCAGCAGATCCTCCGGCACGTCGTGAACATCGATGCGTTATTCGTCGAGTATGCCCAGAAGTACATCAGCGAGCACGACCCGAGGGCCTGGGACACCATCATCCACATCGAGGGCAAGCTCAACGACAAGAACGTGCCATTCAACATGAAAGGGCGGCCCTTCCGTGTCGTGGCCATCGACCAGTACCTGACACAGAAACGCATCGCCGACCCGGTCATGGAAGGCCTGAAGAGCGCCGTGCGCTACGACAAGACCTACTTCGACAAGATCGTGGCCTCGCTGCTGCCGCTACTGGAGAAACTCACTACCGGGCGGATCTCGGAGCTTCTTTCGCCCAACTACGCGGACCTCAACGATCCGCGACCGATCTTCGACTGGATGCAGGTCATCCGCAAGCGCGCCGTGGTCTACGTCGGCCTCGACGCACTATCGGATACCGAGGTCGCCGCCGCGGTGGGCAACTCCATGTTCAGCGACCTGGTCTCGGTGGCGGGTCACATCTACAAGCATGGAGTCGATGACGGCCTGCCCGGCTCACTCGCCGGCGGCAAGGTCCGCATCAACCTGCATGCCGACGAGTTCAACGAGCTGATTGGCGACGAGTTCATCCCCATGGTCAACAAAGCGGGCGGCGCCGGTGTGCAAGTGACGGCCTACACCCAGACCATGAGCGACATCGAGGCCAAGATCGGCTCCCGCGCGAAGGCCGGTCAGATCATCGGCAACTTCAACAACCTGTTCATGCTGCGGGTGCGCGAGACCGCCACGGCCGAACTTCTGACCAACCAGCTCCCCAAAGTCCAGATCTACACCAGCACGCCAGCGAGCGGCGCCAACGACGCGATCAACAACAAGAAGGCAGCCTTCACCTCCAGCTCACACGACCAGGTGCAGATGACCAGCGTGCCGATGCTCGAGCCGGCCCACATCGTTGGTCTGCCCAAAGGACAAGCGTTCGCGCTACTCGAGGGCGGCAATCTCTGGAAGATCCGAATGCCGCTGCCGGCGGTCGATCCCGACGAGGTGATGCCGAAAAGCCTGCAGGAGCTGGCTGCCGGTATGCGCAAGGGCCAGGCCGCAAACAGCGAGTGGTGGGAGGCACCGGGATACTCCGCCCTGCAGGATGGTCTGCCCCAGGACCTGGTCGACGATTTCCGTCACCTCGGCGCCGGTGAGGATGCCGCCTGATGGCTGAAGTCACTCAACGTGCAGAGCAGCAACAAGAGAGCCAGAAGACCCTTGTCGGCACCATCATCAGTACGCCCTTCCAATTTCTCGGCGTGATGTTCGGTTCGCTGGTCGGCGCAATCATCGTGGAGTGGGTTTGCCTGTATTTCTTCTGGCCTGACGCGGGCTGGAAGCATGCCCAGGCCATGTTCGAGTACGAACTCAGTTGGCTGTCGCAGGGGCTGCTACACAGCGTCGTCGTGCAGGAGCCAGGTCGAACCGCCACCTGGCTGGCCCAGTTGGCCTATGACTGGTTGTTCGTGAAGACCGGGATAGTCGACTGGATGACCAACATGACCACCATCGCGCAGGCAGGGCCACGGAGCCCTCTGGACGTTCGCTATCTCACCGCCCAGGGTGTCTCCACGCTGCAGAACTACGGCCTGGCCGCGCTGTACACGGTGCTGACATTCGTCGTGCGCCTGGTGATTCTGGTCATGACGATCCCGTTGTTCCTGATGGCCGCGTTCACCGGCCTGGTGGACGGCCTGGTGCGCCGGGACCTGCGCAAGTTCGGCGCCGGCCGGGAGTCCAGCTACCTCTACCACAAGGCGCGCGGCAGCATCATTCCGCTAGCGGTCGTCCCTTGGACCCTCTACCTGGCGATCCCCATCAGCATCAACCCCTTGCTCATCCTGCTGCCCTGCGCCGCGCTGCTCGGCGTAGCGGTGTGCATCACAGCATCCACCTTCAAGAAATACCTCTAGTCCTCGAGGAGACGCTCATGGCCCTACCGCTGAAACACCTCTTGCCTTCGCGCGACACGGCTCTACACGCCAGTTGGATCACGCTGACTGTCCTTGTACTGCTGCTTTCAGCGGCTGTACTCATGACGATGGGCAGGCTCAAGGAGGCCGGCACGTATTGGCAAGTTCTCGTTGAAGTCGCCCTGGTATTGCTGTCAGTCCAATGGTTGCTCACCGCAGCCTGGGTTCGAGTTGGTACTCGTCGTGGTCCATGGACCAGACAGGCCGTTTTAACTCCGCTCGCCTGGCTCAGCGTGACCTCGGTTCTATACGTCTATGCCGTGGCACAGGTGATAAATCGGTTGATTCCAACAATGGAGACGATAGTCCCCCACGCTACTACAGGGGCCGCCGAGGGTGCGGCATTTCTCACGCTATGTGCCGGATTTTCACTATGCCTGGCGACTATGACAATGGTCATTACGCACCTTTGCTACCTGTGTATTCGTCACCGGCGCACTATCGGTTGAGCACCTCGAACCAGTGAATCAACCAAGGCACAGCATGTGATCTCAACTCGCTAGATGAGAACCACGCGACAGCAAAAAGCAGAATCAAAAAGATCAACGCAAATCGCCAAATTTTCATTTCGATGCCTTCAGGGAGACGAACGACAAATGATGCCATGCCCTGACTAGCTCCACAGCCACAGCCCCCTGTTTAACCAGACACCTACCAATCTGGAAGCCCTCGTATCTCCGGAGACACCTATGCAGTGGACTCACGAACAGTCACCGATCATCCAGTCGAAGGCATCGAAGATCCTGGTGCGGGCCTTCGCCGGCACTGGCAAGACGACCACCCTGGTGGGCTTTGCCAAGGCGAACCCTACCCTGAGAATCCTCTATCTCTGCTACAACAGCTCGGTGGAGAAAGCCGCGAAGGGCAAGTTTCCCCGCAACGTAGTGTGCAAGACCGCCCACAGCCTGGCTCATGCGGTGTACGGCATCCAGTACGCCCACAAGAAGACGAAGAACCTGCGTCTGACCGATATCGCCCGCGGACTCGATACCCAAGACTGGGAGTTGGTACGTGACGTGCTGGCCACGCTGAACAACTACATGGCCAGCGCCGACGCGGAACTCGGCCGACCGCACTTCCCGCGCTTCCGCGACAAGGCGTTCCTCACCAGTGCCCAGGAACGCTTCCTCAAGCAGGGCCTGGACATGGCGCGAGTAGTCTGGAGGCGCATGGTAGATCTCCAGGACACCGGCATGCTGATGCCCCATGACGGCTACCTGAAGCTGTATCAACTGAGCAAGCCCGATTTGAGCCAGCGCTTCGACTGCATGCTCCTGGACGAGGGACAGGACATCAACCCAGTGATCGCGGACATTGCCCACTGGCAGCGCATCAGAATGGCTATCGTCGGCGATCCCCACCAGCAGCTCTACCGGTTCAGAGGCGCGGAAGATGCCCTGAACAGCGACTGGATGGTCGGCGCCGAGGAGCACTACCTGACCCAGAGCTGGCGGTTCGGCCCCGCGATTGCGCACGTGGCCAACATCATCCTCTCCTACAAGGGCGAGACACGGAAACTTCAAGGATTGGGCCCGCAGACGCTGGTGAAAAAGTCCCTCCCGGCGGACCTTCCTCACCGCACTTTCATTCACCGCACCGTTATCGGCGTCATCGAGAATGCCCTGCAGCTGGTCCGCAATCATCCGGAGCCCAAATTCCACTGGGTAGGCGGTATCGACAGTTACTCGCTGCGCGACCTGGAGGATCTGTACGCATTCAGCCGAGGCCTACGCCAAAACGTCCAGAACAAGAAACTGCTCCGTGACTACCGCGACTACACCCAGTACGTGGAGATCGCCGAGATCAGCCAGGACGGTGAGATGCTTCGCTCGATCAAGATCATATCGACCTACCCTGATCTGCCTGCGCGGATCCTTGAGCTTCGCTCACTGACCCTTGACGATGAGCTGGACGCAACAATCACCCTGACCACCGCACACAAGGCCAAGGGGCTGGAATGGGATTTCGTTTGCCTGTACGACGACTTCAACGCGGACCCGCTGTCCCCCGACACCGACCCAGGCAAGCGCGACGATGAGTTGAACCTGATCTACGTCGCAGTGACCCGAGCGATGAAGATCCTCGCCATCAACAGCTTGGTGCTGTCGATCATGCAGCGGTACGTGGACGACAGACAACTGAAGGAGCAGATAGCTATCTGTAAAAAATGACTCAAAAAATGATATTGGTCACAGCGAATGCCTGATATTGACATAAGGCAAAGAGATTTGTAACCAACTCATTCAGCCTAGGAAGTACTCACACCAAGACTTTAACGTTAGGTCACAGCGGAGCATTGAGATGAAACTTATCCTTGATTTCGACGGACGCCTTCTAAATCCAAGCAACATGCTAGAGGCCCTATCAAAAGCAGGAAAGAATACAAGCATCAGCATAAGCAACGCGCAAGCACTAAATATAGACACTCTTCTCAAGGCAACAACCGCTGCAGAAAACACAAAAAACCTCTCAACAACTTTCAACGGCGCAGAGCTGACTGCTAACAACCTTCAGCAAGTCATAAACTCAGCAGGATCACTAACCAGAGTATCCACAATAGCCGCACAAGCCATCAATATAAACACACTTCTTTCCGCAATATCTACAGCAGGCAACTCAAAGAGTTTTAGCGCAGAATTCAATGGAGCCCAACTCAGCAGCGACAACCTACTTAGAGCAGTAAATGCGGCAGGAACAAACACTAGCATAAGCGTCAACACCGCACAAGCGGCAAATATAACCGCCCTTCTTCAGACTATTCATGCAGCAGGTAACACAAAAACATTCAGCGCAGAGTTCAACGGCGCTCAACTTACTTCAAACAACATTCAACAAGCTTTAGACGCCGCAGGAACCCGAACATCCATTAGCGTCAACACTGCTCAGGCGGTTAATATAAGCACCCTGCTAGCCCTCATCAATTCTGCCAAAGACACGAAAAAATTTAGCGCCGACTTCAATGGTGCACAACTAACAGCAGACAACCTTCAGCAAGCGATCAGCGCTGCGGCCTCGGGAACCAGTATCAGCGTCAACACCGCTCAAGCGGCGAATATATCCACCCTTTTACAGGCCATCAACATCGCGGGCAACACTAAAAGATTCAGCGCCAACTTTAATGGTGCCCAACTCACTTCAAACAACATCCAGCAGGCGCTCCGAGCGGCAGGATCAAACACATCAATCAGCATGAACTCCGCACAATCCGCCAACCAAAGCACTCTACTTGAACTTCTAGACATAGCAAGTTCCAGCAAGCAATTCCAAGCCAATTACAACGGCGGCATGTCTAATCCGAGCAACCTACAACAGATAGTTTCTCGTGCAGGCGCTAGTACAACCGTGTTTATTTCCGACGCACAAGGCCTACCAATCGCAAATATCCTTACCCTTATATCATCTGCCGGATGAGACTTATAGCCGTGGATGAAAAACACACCATCCACGGCTATACCCTAGTCCATACTGCCTTTTATCTGAACTAGCCTTCCATCGACAAACCTAAGCTTCTGGTACCAACCATTCCTTGGTCCGTATACCCAGTTTTCGACAGTAGCAGCCCCCCGCACTATATAGCCACTACCATCCACTGCGGGCCCTTCAACTTTACGGCTATCAGGGTTGCCGCACTTCCTAAGCACATCATCAATCAAGTCACCCTCACTAACAATTGCCGACCCGCATCGTAATGTAGCGGCAGCCACCCCATAACTGTCCAACATAGCAGCCATGGCTAGCAAAACTCCAATAGAGATGTTTCTAAGCATCAGCCGTCTCCCTTAGAAATATATATGAAATATACACCCAGACGTCCATACGTGTCTCTAAACCCGCCAACCACCAGAAATTCACTGGTGCTAGGCCTAGTATTTTCGGTTGAGGCCCTCCTCCTGCTCTTGAAACCGTGCGGTTCGACCCGAACCGCTCCAGGAGCACGTCATGAAGCAGACCTTCGAATACCATGTCGAGAACATCGATATTCCCTACAAAACTCTCACCAAGGGCGTCGCGATGTTCAAACACAAAGAAGAGACCTTGGAACCCGACGACCACGCCTTGCTCAACCCTCTGCGCTGGGCCGAGGTCGTGCGTCTGGGCCGGGAAGGCTGGGAGCTGGTGAGCGTTCAGCCACTCATGCGGGGCGTAACCGAGATCGGCAATCAAAACGCCCAGGGCTGGGCCTGGGGCATCGCTCTGCCCGTCAGCTACCTGCTGTTTTTCAAGCGCGCAACCTCATAAAAAAATACCCCGGACCCGCGCCGAGTATTTCTTGCGGAATGGAATCAGGGCGATCGGCAAGCTGATCGCACCCTGATCTGCAAGAGATTCGCCGTGAACACTCCACATCAACCCCTTCGCCGAACCTGCCTGGCCGTATTGGCCTGCGGTGCGCTGGTCGCACAGGGAGCCTTCGCAGCGAGCGCCTCCGAGCAGGCGAACCTGGCGGTGATGATCCGGCAGCTCAATGCCCTTGAGGACACCGCCCGCCGCAGTGCCCAGGGCGCCGATGAGCCCGGACAGCGCTTCTACTTCGACTACTCGCGCCTGGCCGCTGACCTGCAGCGCATCCGCCAAGGCCTGCAGGACTACATGACCCCCAGCCGCGCCCAACCGCGTGACCCTTCAGACCTATCTGGGAATTACACCCTGCGCGGAGGGCCGATGCCGTGAGCATGAGCGGAGCCCAGACATCAGCGTTCCAGGCCGCCGCTGGCTTTCCTCCATCGGCCGGCGAGGGGCTGTTCATTGGAGCAGCGATGACCTTCCTTCTGCTGTGGTCCGCCTGGGCGATGTACAGCACCTGGCGCGGCTGGGCCACCAACAACCTCGACAGCGCCACTGCCGGCGCTTCCGCGATACGGATCTTGGTCCTCCTCGGCATCACCTCCTTCATCCTCCTCAGCTGACCCATACGGAGACACTCATGCTGAAATTCACCCTCCAGAAACTGTCCACCCTCTGCCGGCGCCTGGCAGCCATCTCTTTGGCATTCCCAGGTGTCGCCTTGGCTGCACTCCCCAAACCCGAGGCACCTACCCGTGGGGAGGGCTCGGGGATCATGCAAACCATCCAGAACTTCGGCTATGACGGAGCAATGCTCCTCGCGCTACTCATCTGCGTGGCTGTCTTTCTGGGAGTCTCCTGGCATACCTACGGCACCTATCACGCCATCCATGATGGGAAGAAGAAGTGGTCGGATCTCGGGGCAGGCGTGGCCGTAGGCATCGGCCTGCTGATCTTGATCATTTATCTCGTCACCAAAGCCACCACCATCATGTAAGGGCCTTCCCATGCCCGAAGAACATCTGTTTCAGGATGGGACCCTCAGCTTCCTGCCGACCCGTTTGAACCGGCAACCGGTGGTCATCGGCGGCCTGACCGCAGACGAAATGTGGATCACGGTCTTCACCAGCGGAGCAGCCGGGTTCGCTCTTGGCATTCCAGCTGCCTTGGTCGTAGGTAACGCTGCCTGCATTCCACTGGGCGCGCTGCTGGTTGGCGCCCTCGGCCTGGGTATCGGCAGCCGCGTCCTGCGGCGGATGAAGCGGGGGCGGCCTGACACCTGGTTCTATCGCCAGGTGGAGCTGGCCCTCTCGCTGCGCTTTCCCGTCTTCGGCAACCGTCACCTGGTGACGCGCTCCGGCGCCTGGACCAGTCGACGCACGGAGTCCCCATGAGTTTCAGAAAACACACCGCGCAACAGCAGGCTCACATCAACACGTTCCGGTTCATCACCGGCTTCTTGTGCATGGTCATCGTGGTGCTGGCCTACTGCGTCTGGGAAGCCCGCAAGGACCTCTGGATCCACATTCCGCCCGACTTGCGTTCAGGGAGCACCCGGTTGTGGTGGGACATTCCGCCGGAGAGTGTCTATGCATTCGGCCTCTACATCTTCCAGCAGGTACAGCGTTGGCCCAAGGACGGCGAGGTGGACTACAAGGGAAACCTGTTCCGCTACGCCGCCTACCTCACTCCCTCCTGCAAAGTCTTCCTGGAGAAAGACTTCGAGTTTCGTCGTAACGCCGGCGAGCTCAGGGGGCGCGAGCGCACCACCTCGGAAATCCCCGGTCGGGGCATTGGCGAGAGCGATGGCCGCGTGATCCAGCACTCGATCAATGACTGGACCGTCAACCTGGACATGGACAGCACGGAGTATTACGCCGGCGAGAAGATCAAGCGGGCGCTGGCCCGCTACCCGTTGCACGTCATCCGCGCCGACGTCGACCCGGAGACCAATCCCTTCGGCCTGCAGTGGGACTGCTACTCCGACACGCCTCAACGTATCGAACTCGAGGAGCCGGCCGCCCCCACCAAGCGGGAGGGAGGTCTATGATCCGGAAGTCGACAGGCTCGCTCTTGCTAATGCTTGCCCTACCCACACTGGCCCACGCGATGGAGATTCTGCGCTGGGAGCGCATTCCGTTGGCCATTCCATTGACGGTCGGCCAGGAACGCATTGTCTTTGTCGACAGAAACGTGCGAGTTGGCGTTCCTCGGGATCTGCAGGGCAAGCTGCGCGTCCAGAGTACCGGCGGCGCACTCTACCTGCTCGCCAACGAGCCGATTCCTCCAGCGCGCCTGCGCCTGCAGGACGCGACCAATGGCGAGCAGATGCTCATCGATATCGCCGCCTCCGAGGCAGCGGCCGATCAACAGCCGCGCGAGCCGGTCAGGATCGTCGCCGGCGAGCCCGTGGCTCCGCACTATGGCCAGCCCCGGGAAGCCCAGCCATCGGCAGCAGCGAAACAGACCGCGCAGGCAGAAGCACCGAAGGCCGTGCCGCGCGAAACGCCCGTCCCCGTGGTTCTGACGCGCTATGCGGCGCAGATGCTCTATGCCCCACTTCGCACGGTGGAACCGGTGGATGGAGTCGGTCAGGTGCGCGTCAAGCGACAGCTCGACCTGAATACCCTGCTCCCCAGTCTGCCCATCACGGCTACCGCCTTGGGCGCCTGGCGGCTGGACGACTACTACGTCACGGCGGTGAAGCTGCAGAACGCCAGCGCCCAGCACCTGGCCCTGGATCCCAGGGACCTGATGGGCAATTTCATCGCCGCAACCTTCCAGCACCCGTACTTGGGACCCCGGGGCGACGCTTCCGACACCACCACCGTGTATCTGGTGACGCGCGGCCGCGGCCTTGCCGACGCGCTCCTGCCCTCCGCCATCAGCCAGATCGATCCCAAAGGAGGCCGTCGTGGCGCTGACCGGTAATCCCCTCCTGAAATTGCTGGTCATCCCCGTCGTGATCGGCGCCATCCTGATCGGCGTGAGCATGATGGGCAAGAAGGAAAGCGCGCAATCACAAGGCGCCGCAACCCCGACGGTAACGTCGGAAGAAGCGGCAACCCTGGGCATCGACGGCGACACACCCGCCGACACACTACGCACCATCGTGGCGGAAAGCCGGCAGCTCAAGGACCAGATCAGCAAGGTCATCCAGGAGAATGACTCGCTCAAAGCTGCCAATGAGAACCTGCAGGGCCGCCTGCGCAGCATCGATCAGAACATCGAGCAGAAGCTCAACAACACCGCCCAGGAGCTGCAGCAACAGCAGGAGAACCGTAGCCAGACGATCCTGGACCAGGTACAGAAACGGCTCGAGAACCTAACCCACGTTCCCGAGGCCGGCGACACCGACCTGCCCGTAGGATTCGGCGTGCGACCAGAGGATGGCCAGCACTTTCAGGGAGCGGGCTCGTCTTCATCGGACATCGTCTGGATCGAGCCCCAGGACGCCCGCGCAGTCGATGCCAATGGCCAGCCGCTGGCCGCCGGCTCCACCACCCAACCGAGCGGATTCAGCTTCCCGACCTCCTTCGGCAATGCGGTCGATCGCGGCCAGAACGCGCTGGAGCGGATCGATGACGGGCTGCACCCCGTCGGCCAACAGCGATCCGACCTCGAGAACCGCAAGCTCGTCCGCAAGACCTACACGCTGCCGCAGAACTCGACGCTCATGGGCTCGGTGGCCATGTCTGCGCTGATCGGTCGTGTGCCGGTCGACGGGACGGTCAATGATCCTTACCCGTTCAAAATCCTCATAGGCCCGGACAACCTCACCGCCAACGGCATCGAGCTGCCGGACGTCGCCGGCGCGGTAGCCAGCGGGACCGCCTCGGGCGACTGGACACTCTCCTGCGTGCGTGGGCAGATCCGCAGCCTCACGTTCGTGTTCAACGACGGGACCGTGCGCACCTTCCCGGCGCCGGCCGAGGAGGTGAATGACAACCAGAGCAACAACAACCAGACCGCCAGCGCCGACCAGAAAACCATCCAGGGCGGCCTCGGCTGGATCAGCGACCCCTACGGCATCCCCTGCATCGCCGGTGATCGCCGATCCAATGCCAAGGAGTACCTGGGCAATCAGAGCCTACTCACGGCTGCCGGGGCCGGCATCGCCAAGCTCCTGGACGCCGACGAGAACAACACCAGTACCGTCTTCAGCGGCAACGGCACCAGCTTCGGGACGACCGGAACCAACAGCAACTCGGCCCTCAACAGCATCCTCTCCGGCGGCGTCGGCGATATCCGGCAGTGGATGAACAAGTTGTACGGGGAGGCCTTCGCCGCCGTCTACGTGCAGCCAGGTGCGCGGGTCGCCGTGCATCTCGATCAGCAACTGGCGATCGACTATGAACTCAAGGGCCGCAAGGTCGATTACAGCTCTGGAGCCGCTCATGCAACAGCAGACTTGGACTAACCCCCTTCTTCGTCTCTGCGCCGGCCTGGCCTGCGCGCTGGTTCTGGCAGCGTGCTCCACCAGCAAGGAGGAGATGCTGCCCCACGGCGAGGCCAACATGCTCGACGTCTGGGAGCGAGGTGCGACCAGCTCGATAGGCAACAGCCGTGGCCGGCTGCTCCTCGATGCCAGGCAAACGCTGCGGCGCCCAATCGATCCGCAGCAGGCTGCCTCCGCGAATGACCAGGCCGACTACACCCGCACGGCCAGCAACGAGATCCACAGCCAGTTCAAACGACTGCCCAATCCCGACCTGGTCATGTATGTGTTCCCGCACCTGGCCGGCAGCGATCCCGCCCCGGTCCCGGGCTACACCACCGTGTTCCCCTTCTACCAGCGAGTCCAGTACGCCATGCCGGGCGAGCGCACGGAGGCCTACTGATGGAATTGCTTCAATTTTTTCGCCGCCGCGCCCAAGGACATGACGCGGCTATTCAGGAAGGGCAGAACACCGCTCCACAAGAAGCCAAAGTCCAAGACGCACTACGGGAAGAAGCCACCGAGCGCTATCTGGCGCGACTGGCCGCCATGGGTATTCCTCTGCCCAACACCGGGAGCAAGAATGGCGCCACGCAGGCTGAAGCGTCACGCCTCTACGATCACGACCCATCGTTCGTCGACCTGCTGCCCTGGGCTGAGTACCTGCCCGACGAACAGGTGATGCTCCTGGAAGATGGGCGTTCGCGTGCCGTCTTCTTCGAGCTGGTGCCCTTGGGCACCGAGGGCCGCGACCCCAATTGGATGCAGAACGCCCGGGACGCATTGAAAGAAGCCCTGCAGAACTCCTTCGACGAGCACGAAACCTCGCCCTGGATCGTCCAGTTCTACGCCCAGGACGAGATCAGCTGGGACAATTTCCAGGAGCAGTTGAGGCAGTACGTCCATCCTCGAGCGCGAGGATCGGCCTTCAGCGAGATGTACCTGGCGCTCATGAAGCATCACCTGGAGGGCATTTCGAAGCCGGGCGGACTGTTCGTCGACACCGCCGTCAGCAAGCTGCCCTGGCGAGGACAACAGCGGCGCGTGCGGATGGTCGTCTACCGCCGGATCCGCAAGGCGGATGCGCAGATTCGCGGACAGGACCCGACGGCATATCTGAAATCCATCTGCGAGCGTATCCAAGGCGGCCTGGCGAACGCCGGCATCGTCGCTTCGCGCATGAGCGGCCAGGACGTCAGGAACTGGTTGATTCGCTGGTTCAACCCGCACCCGGATCACCTCGGCAAGACCGATGCGGATCTACGTCGCTTCTACGAACTGGTATGCCGGCCGGACGAACCGATCCTGCAGGACGAGTTGCCGCTGGCCGACGGCACCGACTTCTCCCAGAACCTGTTCTATCGGCAGCCTGTTTCCGATGCCACCCAGGGCGTATGGCTCTTCGATGCCATGCCGCACCGTGTGATCGTGGTCGACCAGTTGAACAAGGCGCCGCTGACAGGCCACTTCACTGGCGAGACGCTCAAAGGCGATGGCCTGAACGCCCTGTTCGATCGCATGCCCGAGGACACGCTGCTGTGTATCACCATGGTGGTGACGCCGCAGGACATGCTGGAAGGGCATCTGCAGCAGCTCTCGAAAAAGGCCGTTGGTGACACCCAGGCCTCGATCCACACCCGCGAGGACGTGGCCACCGTTCGCCGCCTGATCGGCCGGGAGCACAAGCTCTATCGCGGTTCGATCGCTCTGTTCGTGCGCGGCCGCGACCATACCCAGCTGGAGGAGCGCTGCATCACCCTGAGCAACGTGCTGCTCGGCGCCGGCCTTGTGCCGGTCGAACCGCAGAACGAAGTCGGACCGCTGAACAGCTACCTGCGCTGGCTGCCCTGCAATTTCGATCCGAACGAGAAGCGAGCCCTGGAGTGGTACACCCAGATGATGTTCGCGCAGCACATCGCCAACCTGTCGCCCATCTGGGGGCGCACCACCGGTACCGGGCACCCTGGCTTCACGCTGTTCAACCGTGGCGGTGCGCCGTTGACCTTCGACCCGTTCAACAAGCTGGACCGGCAGATGAATGCCCACGGCTTCATCTTCGGGCCAACCGGGTCCGGCAAGTCAGCGTCCCTGACCAACCTCATCAGCCAGATGCTCGCCATGTACCTGCCACGGATGTTCGTCGCGGAAGCGGGCAACAGTTTCGGCCTGCTGGCCGACTTCGCCAAGCGGTTTGGCCTCTCGGTCCACCGGGTCCGCCTCGCCCCGGGCTCCGGGGTCAGCCTGGCGCCGTACGCGGACGCCATCAAGCTGGTCGAGAGTCCCGACCAGGTGAAGGTCCTGGATGCCGAAGACATCGAGGCCTCGGACTCGGTCCAGGGCAGCAAGGCCGACCTCGAGGACGACCAGCGAGACATCCTGGGCGAGATGGAGATCGTCGCCCGCCTGATGATCACCGGCGGCGAGGAAAAGGAAGACGCGCGCCTGACCCGTGCCGATCGCAGCGCCATCCGCCAGGCGATTCTGGCGGCGGCCAGGACCTGCGCCGCCGCGAACCGCACGGTGCTGACCCAGGATGTGCGCGATGCGCTCTACCAGGCCTCCAGGAGCGATGGCTCCGCGCCAGAACGCCGCGCGCGCCTGGCCGAAATGGCGGAAGCCATGCAGATGTTCTGCATGGGTGCCGACGGCGAGATGTTCAATCGCGAAGGCACGCCCTGGCCTGAAGCCGACCTCACCGTGGTGGATTTCGCGACTTACGCGCGCGAAGGCTACGCCGCCCAGCTCGGGATCGCCTACATCTCGCTGCTGAACACCGTGAACAACATCGCCGAACGCGACCAGTTCAAGGGCCGGCCCATCGTCAAGATCACCGATGAGGGGCACATCATCACCAAGCACCCGCTGCTGCTGCCCTACGCCATGAAGATCACCAAGATGTGGCGGAAACTGGGCGCCTGGTTCTGGCTCGCCACCCAGAACATCGACGACATCCCAGCCTCCGGGGCGCCGATGCTTAACATGATCGAGTGGTGGCTGTGCCTGAACATGCCCCCCGACGAGGTAGAGAAGATCTCCAGGTTCCGCGAGCTGTCGCCGGCGCAGAAGTCGATGATGCTCTCGGCCCGCAAGGAAAGCGGCAAATTCACCGAGGGCGTGCTCCTGGCCAAGGGCAAGGAGTACCTCTTCCGTGTGGTTCCCCCGAGTCTCTACTTAGCCCTGGCCATGACCGAAAACGAAGAAAAGAACCAGCGCTACAACATCATGCAAGCCACCGGCTGCGACGAGCTCGAGGCGGCCTTGCAGGTCGCAGCGGATCTCGACAAGGCGCGCGGCCTGCCACCCTTCCCCATTATTTTCCCAGACCAACCGGCAGTGGAGTGCCAGGACGAATGAGAGCTCTGAATTCGCTGACCCAGAACCTGATCGACAACCTGACCCAGATCCTGCAGAACCCCGAAGAAGATGCCCTGCAAACGCTCAGGATATGCGCTCCTGTACTGATCGAGGAGCTGCAGCAGATACAACTGAGGGCGGTCGATCGCCGAGACATAGTCCCGCAGATAAAGCAGCTCCTGGATGAATGGCTGCAACAGCATCCACAGCCTGATACGGCCCAACAGGCGCTCATCGAGGCCGTGGACCGCGCGGAAATCCTACAGCGGAGGCAAGCGTGAGACTGTTGAAGGGCGGCTGGGCAGCGAAACGATTTCAAGGTCCTGCCCTGCCCTGGGCGGGGCTGCTGCTGGTCTTGCTGGCTGCATCCGCCGTAGCGGTAGAGCTTCTGGTGAAGGGGCTGCCAGCCAACCACAGCCTCTACGGCGATGCGAAAGCGCGCTGGACGATCAATGAATACGCCGACCTGGAGTGCCCCTTCTGCAAGGTCTACACCCCGCGGCTCAAGCGCTGGGTAGACAGCCATCCGGACGTGAACCTGGTTTGGCGCCATCTTCCCCTGCAGATGCATGGCGAGGCGGCCCGCCACCAGGCTCGCCTGGTGGAGTGCGCAGGGATCCAAGGCGGCGCCAAAGCCTTCTGGAGCGCTATCGATGCGATCTTCGCTCAGTCGGCCGGCAACGGGGGCGGGCTGCCTGGCGGCACATTGGACTTTCCTGAATTGGACCAGTCTCGACTGGAGAAATGTGCAAAAGACAACGAGCTGGTTGACTCATCCATCAAGTCGGACATCGACATTGCACGGTCGAAGGGCATTACAGCGACCCCTAGCCTGATTATCCAAGACAACCAGACGAAACGAAGCGTGAAGCTGGAGGGCATGGCCGACGAAACCACCTTGCTGTCGGCGATAGACTGGTTGATCCATAGTGGAGATTAACTCACTGTCAAACTCGTCCCTCAACTATAACTACTCAAGAGTTATCTATGCGACTCCACCGACAGAGTGCTCAAGATACAGCTTAGCGAGAAAATTTTGCATTTCCTCTATACTCAATGGCTCACCGTCAGACACAAAAACATTTGTGTGCAATAACGAAAGTTCCTTACTTACAAAATAGTCACTTCCAACAATCTGCTTGGCCGCGTCAGCCAAGTGCTCCCTGAGCTTAGGATCATTACTAGTCAAGGCCGACTTAAGAAAGAATCCAGCAACAACTTTTCTGCCAGCACCTGAGTTATCTACAATGACCACCCCATAGAGATAAGGCAGCAGTCTATATTCATCAATATTGTACCCGCGCCGATCATTATAATCGATATCACCAGAGTTGAACTTACAATCATACACCATAATCGAGGGTTTAGTCATAATCTCCGCGGATTCCCTCATAACCCTTTCAAGAACCCCTACCCCCTGAAGCGCATTAAACGTGTAGCCAATAAAGCTGGGAACATCCTCTCTACGAATAACTACAGTTTTAAGATCCCCAGTATTCTTAAATATCAAACTAAGGACCAACCCTCCATCTAACATCCTACTAACAACATGGCTAACGACGGTATCAAGACTTGGATTCTCTAACATAGAACGAGGCATCACCCCCTCATTCCTTTTAAACTCTCTCTCCGCCTCCGGTGACTCGCTAACCCCTCCTACTTCGACTAAGTAACCTTGAAACAACGAAGCCAACTGTGCACATACCATCTCACCCATACTCACCGAAAGAGAGCTGCCATCGCTAAACTTGAGATTATAGATTAAAGCAGCAAATTGACCTTTGTAATTAATGCACCCTACAGCGGTACCAACCAGCCTCACAGTCATACAGTCCTACCCCGGCCAAAGAAAAAGTAGATATCGATACCTCACAGCAAAGAATTTGAAAACTACTATAACTGATAGTTTTTAATGCATAGCGAGTCGGCGCATTGCCAGGCTTGCCTGGCGGGGTGTGCGGGGATCAAGGCGGCACCAAAGCATTCTGCAGCGCTTGTACGCAATCTTCGCTCAGTCGGCCGGCAACGGGGGCGGGTTGCCTAGCGGCACATTAGACTTTCCTGAACTGGACCAGTCTCGACTGGAGAAATGTGCGAAAGACATGGACCTGGAGGACCAGTTGATCAAGACGGACATCGACACTGCACGGTCGAAGAGCATTACAGCGACCCCGACCCTAGTCATCCGGGACAACCAGACGGGACGAAGCGTGAAGCTAGAGGGCATCGCCGACGAAACCACGTTGCTGTCGGCGATAGACTGGCTAGCCAAGGATCACTAGCGTCGCGCCAAGAGACTCTTGGCTAAGAAATCAGCGAGGATTCCAACATCCCTCTTTTGGGCCTCCAGGATGCCCTGCACTTCACCTGGCAGAACCTCGACCTCCTCCCCATCCACAATCTTTACAATTCTCTTGCGGCCGGAGCTGGTGAGGCTAAGCCTCAACTCCATTGCCGGCCGGGCATTGATGTAAATGCTCTCGAGCAAGCGCTCCATGACTTCGACTACTCCTTAATATCAATTAGCCAGCTACATACAGGAATTATGCTACCCAGGACATGCAGGCGTCACCCCTACTTATGTACGCAGCAGCGCTCGATCACGGCTCGAAAAAATACACCACCTACGAGTTGATGATTTCCTGCTGCCCCATCGGAAGTGATCCTGTCTGCTGTCTGTACCTTCCTCGAACCGGTACAGACCCATGCCTCTTCATCACTCTCCCCCTGGCTGGCGGCCACAAAAGCTGGTCGTTGGCTTACTACTGGTACTGCTGAGCGGCGCGAGCCAGGCCGAAACCTGGGTCATCACCGACAAGGCTCATCCGGTCACTGCCACCGGATCATCGCGAGTCCTGCTCCTGGATGCCCAGCAGCACCTTGAGGAGCAGCTGACTGACGCTCTACCCAAGGATCCTCAACAAGCTCAGGCAGCATTTCAGCAGTTACTACAAAGCCCTGCGGGGCGACGCCTGCAGGCAGAACTGGTTAAGGCACAACAAGACGTCGCCGATGCGTGGAGTCTCGGTGTCGAGAAGATCCCTGCCGTAGTAGTCGACAGGCAGTACGTGGTCTACGGCGAACCGGATGTTTCGCGCGCGCTTGAGCTGATCGCCAAGGCCAGGAGGTCGCGCTGATGACCAGCCACAACCTCCGCCGCCTGGCAGCGGCGGCCGCCACCTTCAGCCTCTCGTTCACGGCCTCGGCCGCGATCAACAGCGCGGCCATCGTCTCCTCCACCCTTTCCCCTCAGTGCCTCGAATACAAGGTCGTCGGGATCTGTTACTGGCTGCTATGCGGCCCGCATGGCTGCAAAGTGAAGACGTCGGTCAAGGTCCGCCACTACGTGCCTGACGCAGTCGTCTCCAGCTACGCGAATACAGGGAGCAACCCCTGGACCGAGGTGTCGGCGCTGGGTACACCGAATCCACTCGCCCAGGCCGGCAATGACGCGACCACCAACTACAAGGCCGAGAACAGCATCGGCCGCTTCAAGGAAGCGGATGTGATCGGCCATCCTGGCGGGGCCACGTTCAGCCGGTTCGCCAGCGCCTCTGGGTACGTTTGCCCTGGTGCCACCTTCCCGCTGGTGCCGTACTTCCTCAGCACACTGGACGCCATTGGCTGGCGGCATGGAATTCCCGAGCAGGTGTACCCCGAAGCGTTGGTCCCAGGGCTGCGCGAGGTGGGGGGAGTCTTCTCCGGCGACATGTGGGGGAACCTCTATCCGCGCAGCGGATTCCTGCACCAGACCGACGACTACAAGACGGCAGCCGTCATCGCCCAGCGCGCCGGCGACATCACCACGCGAGTCGGCCAACTCCACGTCTACCTTCCCATGCGCGCAGCCCCCAAGGACGGCTACTGGCCGGCGGGCGAGCTGAAAGAGGGCGATGCCTCGACCGGGAAATGGCAGGAGCTGACCCCGTCCCTGAGCCTCAACTGCGCGGTGTTTCCCAACTCAGGGCCGAAGACGCAAGCCGTCGACGGCGATTACGCCTGGGCGCTCTGGCGTCCCTACTCCTGCTGCCAGCGCAAGGGGCAGATCTTCCTCGGCAGTACCGACTTCCAATAAGGACACGGAGACGAATCATGCGAATGAACATCACCTCGGTCGCGCTGACGTGCCTGCTCGCAGCGCAACTTGCCCAGGCCGACGACCCGATCAATGTGTCCAAGACCGGCACGGTTCTCAGCGACGAGGTCCTCTACAGCATTGGCGGCGGCAGTGCGGTGAGCATGGGCAGCGCCGGCCAGATGGACTCGATCGGCGTCGGCTTCGGCTGGAACAACGACCTTATGTGCGGAAACATGAACCTGAGCACCACCCTGGAGAACCAGCTCAACGGTGCCACACAGGGTTTCCAGAACATCATGGGCTCAGTCATCCAGAACGCGACCGGCGCAGTCATGTCGCTGCCGGCGTTGATCATCCAGCGCGCGAACCCTCAGCTCTACAACCTGATCACCAATGGCATCCTGCAGGCGCGGATCGACTACGACCGCTCGAAAGGGACTTGCAGAGCGATCGCCGAGAAGATGGCTGACATCGCTGGCGAGCAGACCGGCTGGGGGAAAATCGCCGAAGGCCAGGCCCTGGGTGCCACACTGGCCTCTGGCGGGAAAGACGCCGTATCCGCCCTCGAAGCAGTGGAGAAGAAGGGCGGCAACGATGGCATAACCTGGGTCGGTGGAGACAAGGCCGGCGGCTCCGGCCAGAAGCCCATTCGCATCGTCAACGACGTGACCCGGGCGGGCTACAACCTGTTGACCAGCCGCTCAGTGAATGACTCGTCGAGCGTGCCTTCCGCCACTTGCAACAACGGCCTGGTCTGCAACACCTGGTCCTCCCCCCAGGAAGCCGCCGCGTTCGCCACCCGGGTTCTGGGCGAACAACAGCAACAGACCTGTGAAGGCTGTCAGAAGACGGTGACGGCGGCAGGCGTCGGCCTGACCCCGCTGATCCAAGAGACCTACGACAAGAAGCTCCAGTCGCTGCAGGAGCTGCTGTCGAAAAGTAAGCCACTGACCGCCGAGAACCTGGCTGCGGCCGGCACCGATGCCTTGCCGATCACCCGCGGCGTCATCGAGGCGCTGCGCGACGAGCGTGACCAGGACGTCCTGGCGCGCCGCCTGGCGTCCGATGTCTCCCTGATGGACGTGCTCAGCAAGGCCCTGTTGTTGCAGCGCCTGATGTTCGCCGGCGCCAAGGAGCCCAACGTCGCCGCCAACGGCCTGGCCACCCAAGCCGTCGATCAGCAGACCAGCCTCCTGCAGCAGGAGATCTCCAATCTCAAGACCGAACTGGAACTCCGTCGCGAGTTGGCCAGCAATTCGCCCATGCGGGTCATCGAGCGCGGGCAACAGCGCGCCTCAGGGTCCAGTGGCGTGTTCGAGTCGGCGCCCGATGCCGATCGCCTCGATCGCCTGCAGGCCCCCTCTGCCGCCGACGGCAAGACGGGAGGGAGACCGTGATGGCAGATACGCTCACCACCCGAAAGCTCCTCGGCCAGCTACTGGTCGGAGTGCTGATCGTCGTCGGCCTGGCAGTGGTCGGTACGCTGCTCAGCCTCTTCGCCCTGAACCACTTCGGTGGCATCCAGGGCCTGGAGGCCTGGCGGCAAAGCAACTACTGGAGTTTGTTCGCCTGGCGGGCGCTGCTGTACTGCGCCCTGGCCATCGCCTGGTTCCGGCTCAAGCAGCGCAAGGAACTGAGCGCGCATGAGCGGCAGCGCATTCGGCGGATCGAGATCCTGGTGCTGTTGCTGGTCCTGCTCATCGAATTCAGCAAAGCCTACTTCCGCACGGGAGGCGCAGCATGACCTTCATGACCAATGACTACCTGGAGTATTACCTCACCCTCCTCGGTTGGATCATCAACAACGGGATCTGGAACATGATCTCGGATACAGGGCTGTTCGCGGTGCCCTTCGTGGCCATTGTGATGCGTGAGTGGCTGAAAGTTCGCGGGGAAGGCGCCGACGAGGGCAACAAAGGCGTGCTGTCTCTGGCCCGCATCGAGACGCATATCTACGTCGGATACATCGTGGTCGCCCTGGCGGGAATCCCGGTCGTCAACGTGAGCTTCGACACCATCGAGTTCGACCAGGCCCGCGCCCAGCAGTGCCAGTACAACCTGCCGGCGCCGGCAGACACCGGCTGGTCGACCTCCTTCAGCAGCCTGGCCGGCAAGAGTGCGCAGATGCCGCTCTGGTGGGCGATGATGCACGCCCTGTCCAAGGGCTTCACCGCCGGCGCGGTCGCGGCCATTCCGTGCGGCACGGATCTGCGGCAGATGCGAATGGAAGTGGACAATACGCGCGTGAACAACCCGCTGCTGGCACAAGAAATCGCTGACTTTTCCAGGGACTGCTACGGACCTTCCCGTGCGCGGCTGTTCATGCGGCAACCCGATCTGGGCTCCATCGCCGAGGACAACAAGGCGCTGCAGGACCTGAACTGGATCGGCTCCCGATTCCTGTTGAACACCCCGGGGTACTACGACACCGACTACTCGAAGAGTCCCCGTCAGTCGTGGCCCTACAACGCCACCCGCGACGCCGGGCTGCCCCAGGTGGGCGGTGGTGGTGGCTACCCAACCTGCAAGCAGTGGTGGGCTGACTCAGGGATCGGCTTGCGTGATCGGATCAAGGGCCAGGTGGATCCGGACCTGATGACCAGCTTCCTCAAGTGGGCGAAATGGCTGAACCAGGACGAGGTAACCGAGGCAGTCATTCGCCAGGTGATCTCCCCCTCCAGCCAGGTCAAGGGCAACGTCTATACCGATTACGGCGGGCAGGTTGGCGGCACCGTCTGGAACGGCATCGCGAGAACCGCAGGAACCTTCGGCGTTGCCCTGGGCAGCCTGGCCTATTTCCCGGCGATGGATATGGTCCGCCAAGCGCTGCCGATGGTGATGTCGTTCCTCAAGATGGCCATGGTCATCTGCATTCCGATGGTCCTGGTCATCGGCACCTATCAACTGAAAGTTGCCATGACGATGACGGTCGTCTTCTTTGCGATGATGTTCGTCGATTTCTGGTTTCAGTTAGCCAGATATATCGATAGCACGATACTTGATGCCTTCTATGGTTCGGGATCACCGCATCTTTCATTTGACCCAGTCATGGGGCTGAATACGGCTACTCAAGATGCGATCTTGAACTTCGTTATGGGTTCTATGTTCATTGTTTTACCACTACTGTGGATGACAGCGATCGGCTGGTCCGGAATTCAAGCAGGGTCTGTTCTGAACGGATTGAGCAGAGGGACTGAAGGAGTTCAAGCCGCCGGCAAGGAAGCAGGAAATAGAGTTAAAAACGCAGTTTGAGAAAGTATAAAGCCATTACCGGGTTCTAGTCCCGGTAATGGTGTGCTGCCTGATAGTCAAACAGCTCTGCTACAGATTCAGTTTCAGCTTGTGAAGTCATAGTTGAGACATCTCGACTTGGAGACCCTTTAGAGACGGAGATGTCCCCTTTAACCAAGGCAAATCCCACCAGAAAGACACACAGTAGAGTCATTGATACCCCAGCAAGCCACATAAAATTCTGTGACACTACAAGAGCCGCTAACAAGAATAGGCTAACTCGCTTAACCCAACGTAGAGCTGGACGGCGATCATGCAGGCAGAAACGCACAAGCATACCCAGACCAAAACCGATCCGGGAGGCAAAACCTTTGTTGGTGTGCGCGTTCATCATCAATCTCCTGGCTCCCAAAGGGAGGCATCCTGCTATCACCTATACGCCGAAAAAGATGATTTGGCAAGCCTTATGGCATATTATGCCACTAGCTATCTGCCGACTGGAGTACCTCATGGCAACGCGAAACGTCGTCCTTCCCGATCCGCTGGAGCAGGATATCAACGAGCTGGTGGAGACCGGCCGCTATCAGAATCGCAGCGAAGTCATCCGGGCAGGATTGCGCCTGCTGCTGCAACAGGAAGCCCAGAATAGCGCCAAGCTCGAAGCTCTCCGCAACGCGACATCCAGTGGGCTGATGCAATTGGAGCGCGGTGAATACGACGAGATCACCAGCGACGACCTGACCCAATACCTCGACGAGCTCGGCCACCAGGCGAGCCACTGAAGGATGGCCAAGTACCGAATATCCCATGATGCTCAGGCGGACATCATCGACATCTTGCGCTTCACCCAAAACCGATTCGGCGATGCCGCGCGCCGACGTTACCAGGCGCTCATAGGGGCGGCGCTGGAAGCAGTTGCGACAGACCCACAACAGGTAGGCAGCATCAGCCGTGAAGAATTGGGAGCTGGCCTGCGCAGCATCCACCTCGTTTACTGCCGCTCGATGCCCAACGTCGGTAAGGTTGTTCGGCCCAGGCACTTCGTCTTCTACCGGGTTGCGACAGACCAGGTGCTCGAGGTGGTTCGCGTGCTTCACGACTCGATGGAGCTTGAGCGTCACCTGGCTCGCAACCGATTACGTTGAAGCCAAATATCATCGTTCGCCGGGCAGCAAGTCACCCAGCACCCTCCGCGCCGCCTCGACCAAGCTACGGTCTCTACGCGGATGATCCTCGGGCAAAGCAATCAAACGCTGGAAATACTGACGGTTAAATACAATCGACTTCTTATATATGTCGATAGCCTTTCCTTTCCGCTCTGTGGAAACCAGCATCTCCATCCCCTCGATCAACTCACCCTCAAGGCTGTCCTTACGAAACCGGTGCTTCACAAAGCACATATTGAGATCGAAATACTCCTTCCTCCCTGACGCATCCACCTTCGAGGAAACTCGGCCATATTCATCAATCGAGGCTGCTGACACTTCAGTGGAGACTGCCTTGATAAGCTCATCATCAAGTAAAAGCTGTCCGAAAAGACTCTGAGAATCAGCCATATAGGCAAATATCCAGGGGATATTGGTCAGCGTTGCCCCAGTATAAAGATATCCTTTCTCCCTTCTGTACTGTTCCAGCATCCGGATAGCCAGGTTTTGAGAGATATTCACACCCAGTTCTTTCCGCAGCAGGTAGACAACCCTGTCGAACTGCTCGATCAGTATTTTTAGTATTTTCAGAGGCGTGCCGTCTACCGAGGCTTTTCGCTCTGTCTTTTGGTGTACCCTTGGTTTGAAATAAGGGCAGTTCTCTCGCGCCTCCTCATCCGCTTCGGCAAGATCTCGAACCGAACGAGCGTAATGACGCCCATAAGGACGAGTCACATTGGCGGGCAAATGATAAAGACCTATGATTTGTACTGGATTGTCGCAGGCGGGACAGACAGCGAAATGTCCCTCCGTACCATTTTCAGAGGTGGAGAACCAAGGCTCCTGGCGTCGCGTTTCTTCTTCGAAACGTTCGCGCTCGATTGGTCGCTCATCGGTTTCCTCTGGCTTCAACTTGTAGACATCCATAGCGCACCGCTCTCCATGAAAATAATCAATTCAGCCTGTATCGATTAGCCATCCGGCTCCACCAGCCCTCGGGAAGTTCGGGGACCACCCCTTCATGCTCGGCCATTTTCAAGCACTGAAGAACGGTGCTCAAGCCAAGGGAGAAGGCGTGATGTTTATCCTGCAGCGCAAAGATGAGCTCGTCATGGCACAGGCTCCCGCTGTCATCCCCGTTTTGCTCTTGGAGTAGCTCCGCCCGGTTATTCAGTATGTCGTCATGATTCATCGTATCCATCTCCTGTCTGACTCGGCCAGATTGGCCAGGTCCGCAACGAGAAAGTGCCCGGTTACAGGGTGCGGCGCCTCGAAAAAAACAAACCTGCCCCATGAAGTATTTTTCCGGCGACACCGGAGCACAAATGGCCAAAGGGTGAAATGGGCTTGAAGGGCGAAGGGAATGGTTCACAAGGGTAAAAGCCCTACCCGAAAGGGCCTGCCGGAAGGCAGAAAGGGCTGCGTTCGCGCCGGCGAACACGAAAAGGCTACGGGTGAACATCCACCAGCAGGTGCCCAATGGTTAAGCCTGGCCCAGTTCCTCCCAGGCAAAGCACAAGACGGGCCTGTCAGTAATTTCGTGTTTGGGGCATAACATGAGGTCAAGGAGTGTCTATGTCTCGCAAACCAAGAACCCAGCCGGCAGCGTTGCCTGTGATTCCTTCCGAGTTGCTGGAGTCGTTTGGTGACGGCTCGATGACGGCCGAAGCTATCAATGCGGCGTCCCTGGCTTTCAAGAAGGCCCTGATCGAGCGGGCCCTGGCCGGTGAGCTGAACCATCACCTGGGCTACCCGGCCGGCACAGCCAAGCCCGAGCGGATGAGTAATCAGCGCAACGGCAAGGGGGCCAAGACGGTGCTGACCCAGGAGGGGCCGATCCGTATCGACGTGCCCCGAGATCGCGAGGGCAGCTTTGCCCCGCTCCTGATCCCCAAGCATGAGCGCCGTTTTACTGGCTTTGATGACAAGATCGTCGCCATGTATGCCCGCGGCATGACGGTGCGCGAAATCCAGGGCTTTCTGCTGGAACAATACGGCACAGACGTCTCGCCGGACTTCATCAGCTCGGTCACTGACGAGGTTATGGCCGAGGTCACCGCCTGGCAGGCCAGGCCGCTCGAGCCCATGTATCCGGTCGTGTTCTTTGACGCGCTGCGGGTCAAGATCAGGGAGGATGCTGTCGTGCGCAACAAGGCCGTCTATCTGGCCCTGGGCGTGCTACCCGACGGCACACGCGATATCCTGGGTTTGTGGATTGAAGGCACCGAAGGCGCCAAGTTCTGGATGAAGGTCTTCAACGACCTGAAGACCCGGGGCGTGGGCGATATCCTGATCGCCGTGACTGACGGGTTGAAGGGTATACCCGAGGCGCTGGCCGCGGTGTTCCCGGCCACCACACTGCAAACCTGCATCGTCCATCTGATCCGCAACAGCCTCGATTACGCGAGCTGGAAGGATCGCAAGGCGCTGGCCGCCGCGATCCGACCGATCTATACCGCTGTCAGTGCTGAAGCGGCCCTGGCCGCGCTTGACGCCTTTGCCGATGGGCCGTGGGGTCAGAAGTTCCCCACCGTCTGCGCGGCATGGCGCAATGCCTGGGATCGCGTGATTCCGTTCTTCGCCTTTGCGCCGGAGATCCGCAAGGTGATCTACACCACCAACGCCATCGAGAATGTCAACTCGCAGCTACGCAAGATCATCAAGACCCGGGGCCATTTCCCTACTGACGAAGCCGCCTCCAAGTTGATCTGGCTCGCGCTGCGAAACATCACCGCCAAATGGAGCCGATCCGCTCACGACTGGAAGCAAGCCATGAACCAATTCGCTATCCTTTACGCTGACCGATTCAGTCGCCCTTCCGTGTAATTCTCTACCCGCCCTAAACACGGAATTTATGACACCCCCCACAAGACCGAGCTGGCATATTGCCAATAAAATACCCTACCCCGCTACCGTTGTTTTATCGTTGTTGCCAGCCCTGATCTGGCGGAAAAGCCCGCTCCATGAATCGTCATGGAGCCTCCCATGTTTCAACTCCTTTCCTGGATCTCCAGGAAGCCGTCCCCCAGCCAACTAACCAAAGCTGCCCCAGGGGGATTCCTCCCTCCTCTGAGCAGTATGGAGCTGCTCGGCACACCTCGGCGCCGGCAGCTACTGGAGAACATCTGGCAGCGCGCCTCGCTATCCAAGCAGCAATTCGAGGAGATCTACCGGCGGCCACTGGCCAACTATGCCGAGCTGGTCCAGCAGCTCCCTGCTTCGGAAAACCATCACCATGCCCATCCAGGCGGGATGATCGATCACGGCTTGGAGATCGTGGCCTACGCACTGAAGGTACGGCAGACCTATTTGCTCCCGATCGGCGCAGCGCCGGAGTCACAGTCAGCCCAGGCTGAAGCCTGGTCGGCCGCCGCGGCGTATGGTGCCCTGGCTCACGACATAGGCAAGATCGTCGTAGACCTGCAGGTTGAGCTGCAGGACGGCAGCACATGGCACCCTTGGAACGGACCGATCAACCAGCCTTACCGCTTCAAGTACGTGAAATCCCGCGAATACCAGCTCCACGGCGCTGCCTCAGCACTCCTCATCCACCAACTGCTACCGCGCACCGCACTCGATTGGCTCAGTCGCTTTCCAGAGCTGTGGGCTCAATTGATCTACCTGTTCGCAGGTCAGTACGAGCACGCCGGGATCCTCGGCGAGATCATCGTGAAGGCAGACCAGGCCTCCGTCGCGCAGGAGTTGGGAGGTAATCCGGATCGAGCGCTGGCTGCACCGAAGCAGTCGCTGCAGCGGCAGTTGGCAGACGGCCTTCGCTTCTTGGTGAAGGACAAGTTCAAGTTGAATCAACCTAGCGGCCCGTCCGATGGATGGCTGACTCAGGACGCACTCTGGCTGGTGAGCAAGCCCGCGGCCGATCAGTTGAGAGCCTACCTGCTGGCTCAGGGAATCGAAGGGGTCCCCTCCTCCAACGCGCCATTCTTCAACATGCTCCAGGACCAGGCCGTCATTCAGACGAACGCCGAAGACAAGGCCATCTGGACGGCCACGATAGACAATGGTGCTGGGTGGAGAAACAAGTTCACGCTCCTCAAGATCGCTCCAGCCTTGATTTGGGCTGACCCTGCCGAGCGGCCTGATTCCTACAGCGGATCACTCGTCATTGAAGAGGGCAACGCCTCCCCTGAAAAGCCGGAAACGACCTGCGAAATCCCCAACGATCCGATTGAACAGCAGCAAGCACCAGAAACCAAGATGACGCTCCGCCAACCTTCGCCGAGCGTTGCGAAACCGTCAAAGGAGATACGGGCGATTGCGAACCCGTCAATTGATGATCAGGAAGAAACGGACGACTTATACGCGCTTCTTGGTAATATCACTTCGCCACCAAGCGGGCTAGACACTACTAGCCACGCCTCACCGGCTGCTTCTCCTACGAACACTCGCGGGGAGGAGAACCTGCAGCAGCCATTAGGAACCGCGGAGCCAGCAGATTGCGCTCCTGAATGCGGATTCCACGGTCATCTGGCCACCCATTCCATGAGCATCTGACCACCGATTCCACGGTGATCCGGCCACCCATTCCACGCGCATCCGGCCACTGATTCCACGGCCATCCGGCCACTCAACCGGGCAGGCAGTAACGCAGGATTTCTTCACTACCATCGACCTCTTTTTCGAAGCAGAGAGGTCGTCGTGGAGCGTTTATCCATGCGTAAGATTCGCGAAGTACTACGTCTCAAGTTCGAGGTCGGACTATCGGCTCGCCAGATTGCGGTCAGCGTGCAGGTCGGTCGTGTCACCGTCGGCGACTACCTCAATCGTTTTGCCGCCAGCGGTCTCAGTTGGCCCTGTTCGTTGTCCGATGCCGAGTTGGAGCAGCAACTGTTCCCGCCGGCCCCGGCGGTTGCCAGTGAGAAGCGGCCTTTACCCGATTGGGCATGGGTGCATGCCGAACTGCGCCGCCCCGGGGTGACCCTGGCGCTGCTCTGGCAGGAGTACCGCCTGAGCCAGCCTCAGGGCTTTCAGTACAGCTGGTTCTGTGAGCACTACCGAGCCTGGCAGGGCAAGTTGGACGTGGTGATGCGTCAGGAGCACCGCGTCGGCGAGAAGCTGTTCGTCGACTATGCCGGCCAGACGGTGCCGGTTATCGATCGCCACAGCGGCGAGATCCGCCAGGCGCAGGTGTTCGTCGCGGTGCTCGGCGCGTCCAGCTACACCTTCGCCGAAGCCACCTGGTCGCAGCAGCTGCCGGACTGGCTAGGCTCCCATGCCCGCTGCTTCGCCTTCCTCGGCGGCGTGCCGGAGATCGTGGTGCCGGACAACCTGCGCAGCGCGGTGAGCAAGAGTCACCGCTACGAGCCGGACATCAACCCCAGCTACCGCGATCTGGCCGAGCACTATGGCGTGGCGGTGGTGCCGGCGCGGGCACGCAAACCGCGCGACAAGGCCAAGGCCGAAGTCGGCGTGCAGGTGGTCGAGCGTTGGATCCTCGCCGCACTGAGGAATCGGCAGTTCTTCTCCCTGGATGAACTCAACACGGCCATCGCCGGGCTGCTGGAGCGGCTCAACCAACGCCCGTTCAAGAAGCTGCCGGGCTCCCGGCAGTCGGCCTTCGACAGCCTGGATCGTCCGGCGCTGCGCCCCCTGCCGGAGCAACCCTACGTCTACGCCGAGTGGAAGAAGGCGCGGGTGCACATCGACTACCACGTCGAGGTCGATGGGCATTACTACTCGGTGCCGTATCAACTGGTGAAGAAGCAGCTGGAGGTGCGCCTGACGGCGCGCACCGTCGAGTTTTTCCACGCCAACCAGCGAGTGGCCAGCCACCTGCGCTCAATGCACAAGGGCAGGCACAGCACGCAGGCCGAGCACATGCCCAAGAGCCATCGCGAGCATGCCGAGTGGACGCCGCAACGGCTGATCCGCTGGGCCGAGCAGACCGGGCCGAACACCGCCGGCGTGATCCGGCACATCCTCGAACGGCGCATCCATCCGCAGCAGGGCTACCGGGCCTGCCTGGGCATCCTGCGCCTGGGTAAAACCCACGGTGAGGCGCGTCTGGAGTTGGCCTGCCGTCGCGCCATCAGCCTCGGCACGTGCAGCTACAAGAGCCTCGAATCGATCCTGCGCCAGGGGCTGGAAAACCTGCCGCTAGCTCAAACCAACCTGCCGCTGCTGCCGGACGACCACGCCAACCTGCGCGGATCCGCCTACTACCACTGACCCCAAGGAATCCCACCATGCTGCCCCATCCGACCCTGGACAAGCTGCAAACCCTGCGCCTGCACGGCATGCTCAAGGCGCTGAATGAACAACTGAAAACCCCGGACATCGACAGCCTGAGCTTCGAAGAACGCCTCGGCCTGCTGGTCGACCGCGAGCTGACCGAACGCGATGACAAGCGCCTGAGCAGCCGCCTGCGCCAGGCCCGGCTCAAGCACAACGCCTGCCTCGAAGACATCGACTACCGCAGCCCGCGCGGACTGGATAAGGCGCTGATCCTGCAACTGAGCAGTGGCCAGTGGCTGCGCGACGGCCTCAACCTGATCATCGGCGGCCCCACCGGTGTCGGTAAAACCTGGCTGGCCTGTGCCCTGGCCCACCAGGCCTGCCGGGAGGGCTACAGCGTGCGCTACCTGCGCCTGCCACGTTTGCTGGAAGAACTGGGTCTGGCCCATGGCGACGGCCGCTTCGCCAAGCTGATGAGCAGCTACGCCAAGACCGACCTGCTGATCCTCGACGACTGGGGCCTGGCCCCGTTCACCGCCGAACAGCGGCGCGACATGCTGGAGCTACTGGACGACCGCTACGGCCAGCGCTCGACCATCGTCACCAGCCAGATGCCGGTGGACAACTGGCACGAGCTGATCGGCGACCCGACCCTGGCCGACGCCATCCTCGACCGCCTGGTGCACAACGCTTATCGGATCAATCTGAAGGGTGAATCAATGCGCAAACGGACGCAGAAATTGACGACGCCGGGCACCTCAGACTAACAATGCCACCCCTGCGTCGCTGCGCTCCGACTGCCCGGCCGGATGGCCGTGGAACAGGTGGCCAGATGGCCGTGGAATGCCTGGCCAGATGAGCGTGGACTGGGTGGCCGGATGGTGTGGAATCCGCA
>NZ_JBQENS010000040.1:0-59270 GCF_052044465.1 Pseudomonas sp. 22490
CGCCTTGCGATCCAGCTTGCCGTTCGGACTCAGCGGCATCCGCTCCAGCGCCAGCCACTGCGCCGGCACCATGTATTCCGGCAGGCTTGCCGCCAGGTGCGCGGCCAGCGCTTCGCGCCAGTCGCCGCCCTCGCTCTCCAGCACCACGTAGCCGACCAACTGCCTGCCGTCCACCGCCAGCACCGCCGCCTCGCGCACCCACGGATGCTCCAGCAGGCGCGCCTCGATCTCGCCCAGCTCGATGCGCAAGCCGCGCAGCTTCACCTGGTGGTCGATCCGCCCGGCGTACTCGATCACCCCGTCGGCGCGGTAGCGCGCCAAATCGCCGGTGCGGTACATCCGCTCCCCAGCCACGAACGGGCTGGCGACGAAACGCTCGGCAGTCAGCCCCGGACGCTGGTGGTAGCCACGGGCCAGGCCCCGACCGGCCAGGTACAGCTCGCCGAGCACGCCCACCGGCACCGGCTCCAGGTTGCCATCGAGGATGTAGCAGGCCAGGTTGGCGATCGGCCGGCCGATCGGCACCGCGTCCTTGCCCTCCTCCACGCAGGTCCAGTGGGTGACGTCGATGGCCGCCTCGGTCGGGCCATAGAGGTTATAGAGGCCGGCCTGCGGCAGCTTGGCGAACACCTGCTGCTGCGCGTCCGCCGGCAGCGCCTCGCCGCTGCAAACGATGCGTTTCAGGCTGGTGCAGGAGGCGACGTCTTCATCCTGCAGGAAGGCCTGCAGCATCGACGGCACGAAGTGCAGCGTATCGACCCCTTCGCGGTTGATCAGCTTCACCAGCTTCGCCGGGTCGCGATGGTCGCCCGGCGCGGCCACCACCAAACGCGCCCCGCTCATCAGCGGCCAGAAGAACTCCCAGACCGACACGTCGAAGCTGAACGGGGTTTTCTGCAACACCGTGTCACCGACGCCCAGGCCATAGGCCTGCTGCATCCAGCACAAACGGTTGCTCAGCGCCGAATGGCGGTTGCCGGCGCCCTTGGGCTTACCGGTGGAACCGGAGGTGTAGATGACATAGGCGAGGTTCTCGCCATCGAGATGAATATCCGGGTTCGCCTCACTGTAATCCTCGAACCAGGGCGCACCGCGATCCAGGTCGATCCGCTGCACGCCTTGCGCCAGCGGCAGCTTCAGGTGCGACTGGCTGAGCAGCAGCTCCACACCGCTGTCCTCCAGCATGTAGGCCTGGCGCTCCTCGGGATACTCCGGGTCCACCGGCACGTAGGCGCCGCCGGCCTTGAGGATCGCCATCAGGGCCACGACCATCTCGATAGAACGTTCCATGGCCACGCCCACCAGGCGGTCCGCGCCGATCCCGCGCTCGATCAGGGCATGCGCCAGGCGGTTGGCCCGGCGGTTCAGCTCGGCGTAGTCCAGGCGCTCCTCGCCGAAGGCCAGCGCCGGCGCCGTCGGTGTGCGCTCGACCTGCTCCTCGAACAACCGGTGCACGCCGCGTTGCAGCGGGTACTCGGCCGCAGTAGCGTTCCAGCCTTCCAGCAACTGATAGCGCTCCTCGGCATCGAGCATCGGCAGCGAGTCGACGCTGGCCTGCGGGTTTTCCAGCATGCCGCGCAGCAGGTTCTGCCAATGCCGCGCCATGCGCTCGACGGTCCGCGCCTCGAACAGGTCGGTCGCGTAGGTCAGCGCGGCGTACAGGCGGCCGCCCTTCTCGTAGGTATCCAGGCTCAGGTCGAACTGGGTGGTACGGCTCTTCCAGTCGAGCTGGCCGAAGCTCAGGCCGGCCACGCTGTCCAGCGCCTCGATGTCGGCCACCAGCGGCTGGTGGTTGTACATCACCTGGAACAGCGGGCTGTGGCTCAGGCTGCGCTCGACCTTGAACGCCTCGACCAGGCGTTCGAACGGCAGATCCTGATGGGCCTGGGCGCCAAGCACGGTGTCCTTGAGCCCGGCCAGCAGGGTCGCCACCGACGTGCGGCCGTCGAATACCGAGCGCAGCACCTGGGTGTTGACGAACAGGCCGATCAGCCCTTCCACCTCGGCGCGGTTGCGGTTGGCGATGGGGACGCCGACCCGCAGGTCGGTCTGCCCGCTATAGCGTTGCAGGAGGATATTGAAGCCGCCGAGCAACAGCATGAACAGGGTCAGCCCCTGGCGTCGGGCGGTGCCGCGCAGGGCCTCGGCCAGGGCCGGCTCGATGCTGAACTCGTAACGGCTGCCACGGTAGCTGGGAACCGCCGGACGCGGGTGGTCGGTCGGCAACTCCAGGACCGGATGCCGCTCGCCGAGCTTGCCGCGCCAGTACTCCAGCTGGCGCTCCTGCTCACCGGCCTCCAGCCAGCTGCGCTGCCACAGGGCGTAATCGGCGTACTGGATCGGCAAGGCCGGCAGGCCGGGCTCCGCGCCAGTCGCATAGGCACTGTAGAAACGACTGAATTCTTCGATCAGCACGTTCATCGACCAGCCGTCGGACACGATGTGATGCAGGGTCAACAGCAGCACATGCCGCTCCTCGCCCAGGCGGATCAGGCGGACCCGCAGCAACGGCCCCTCGCACAGGTCGAACGGCTGCAACGACTCGCGCTGCGCCTCCTCGCGCAGGCGGGCTTCCTGCTCGGCCTCGGGCAGGCCGCTGCAATCCTCGAAGGCAACCTCCAGCGGGCGTTGCAGGGGCGCCTGCGCCAGGCTGTCGTCGGCGCCGCGCGGGAACACCGTGCGCAGGGTTTCGTGACGCTGCACCAGGCTGGCGAAGGCGCGCTCCAGCGCCTGGCGGTCCAGCGGCCCGTTCAGGCGCACCGCGCTGGGCAGGTTGTAGGCGCCGCTCTGTGGCTCCAGGTGCCAGAGGAACCACATGCGCTGCTGGGCGTAGGACAGGCGGTCGCGCTCGGCCGAAGACACGCCGGCCGGAATCGGGAACAGCGAGAAATCGATTCCCTCCCCTCGCAGGGTTTCGAGGAAGACCCGACGCTTCTCAACGGGTAGTTCGATAAAGCGGCGGGCGAGCTTGAGGGAATCTTCTGCGTTCATCGGTCTTCTTCCGTGCACATGGGCAACGAGCGCGGGGCTCGGTCATTCATGTGAAACGGACGACACATCGTGAAAATTAACCGGACAGCGACTTCCGGTCGCACCTTGGCCGATCGGTTTTTTTGCATAGCCATCAGGCGTTTACGGAAGCCCTCGGACAAGCCGCCGGCACCAGGCTGAAAGCAACTGCGAAACATTTGCTTTCATCTTCCCCTTCAGGTTCTACCGGCCTCATTCGTCCTATATGGATGAACGGGGCGCATCCAGTCCCCGCAACCCATGGTCGGTGCCCACGACCCCTAACCTACCGTTAGCCTCATGTCGAAAAAGTCCCGCTCCAGACTCTGGTTCCTCGTCCACAGCTGGCTGGCCCTGCCCATCTGGTTCTTCGTCCTGATCGTCTGCGTCACCGGCACCCTGGCGGTGGTCAGCCAGGAGATCGTCTGGCTGGCCAACCCGGAAATCCGTGCCAGCAAGCCAAGCGACTCCGCCGAACCGCTGAGCTACAGCCAGGTCCTCATCAGCATCAATCAGGCCCGGCCCGAGCTGAAGGTCGAATCGATCGAACGCCCCGACGAGTCCCACTTCGCCCTGACCGTGGATGTCAGCCATCCCGACGGCAGCAGCGCTGCGCTCTACGTGAATCCCTACACAGGTGCCATCCAGGGCAAGAGCCCGCACTTCGATTTCCGCCAGTTCACCCGCGCCCTGCACGGCTGGTGGCTGATGCCGTTCGATAACGGCTACAGCTGGGGCTGGTACCTGGTCTCGCTACTCGGACTGCCGATGTTGGCCTCGCTGGTCACCGGTCTGGTGGTCTATAAACGATTCTGGAAGGGTTTCTTCAGACCACGCCTGCGCATCAGCCAGGGCGCGCGCATCTTCTGGGGGGATTTCCACCGCCTGAGCGGCATCTGGTCGATCTGGTTCATCGCCGTGATCTCCATCACCGGCACCTGGTTCCTGATCCAGGCGATCCTCGCCGACAATCACATCACTCTCTCCAGCGAAGGCCCGCCGCCGGTCATCGCCCGCAGCGAGGTGCCGCTCTCGCCTTCCGGCCAGCCGGCTGTGCAGATCGACCTCGACGAGGCCGTGCGCATCGCCACTCGGGACATTTCCGGCTTGGAAGCCAGCGGGCTGTTCCTCCCAGGCAACGCCTACAGCCCGCTCTATGTCTATGGCCGCGGCTGGTACCCGCTGATGTACCAGTCGGCAGCGATCAATCCCTACAACGGCAGGATCGAGTCTTCCCGCCTGCTCGGCGACCGCACCCCGCTGGAGTTCGTCACCGAATCCATGCGCCCCCTGCACACCGGCGATTTCGGCGGTATCTGGGTCAAGCTGATCTGGTTCGTCTTCGGCCTGCTGCTGAGCATGATGGTGCTCAGCGGCCTGCTGATCTGGAGCAAGCGCACCGCACAGGCCACCGCCGCGTTGGTCAAGCGCGGCAAGCGCCCGGCGCGCCAGCCGAAACCGGCCAAGCCGGCGCCGGTAATGGCCAACCAGACCGCGGAGGGACAGCCATGAGCAAGGCCGCCGTTGCCCAGCCCGTTTCGCCGCTGCGCCAGTTCTGGCTGCGCTGGCGTTTCCACCTGAATGTTCTGCTGATCCTGATCCCGCTCGGTTTCATGCCGCGTTATTTCGCCGACGTCGCACTGTTCCGCGGCACCAGCGGCCTCGGCGAACGAGAGGCGGGCGAGATCCAGGTCGGCCCCTGGAGCCTGCGCCTGGCGGAAATGCGTATCGAACCGCCGCACGACGAAGGCCCCGCCGGCTTCATGAAGGACTTCAATGCCGCCCTCTGCCAGGCCTGCATTCCCCAGGTCAAGGCGACCTACCTGCGCATCGGCAAGCCGCGCAGCCTGCGTGCCGCCGGGGTGATCTTCTTCGGCAGCCCCTACCGCATGGGCACCAGCGTGCCGATCCCGCCGCGCACCCGGCCCGATGCCGAGCTGTGGATCACCATGGAAGGTTGGGACGGCTCCATGCACCAGGCTTCCATTCCCCTGGCCGAGGCATCCCCCGCCACCGTGGCCTGGCTGAACAAACGAGGTAAGCAATGAGCATCCACACCCGCCCCTGGCGCCTGCCCCTGGCCGCCCTGTTGCTCGGCCTGAGCGGCGCGGCCCTGGCGCACAACCCGATCTGCGAATGCGAGGAAGTGCAGGCCGGCGAGATCCGCTGCAAGGGCGGCTTCTCCGACGGCAGCGGCGCCCCCGGCGTAACCCTCGACGTGATCGGCTACGACGAGCAGATCCTGGTTCCCGGCAAGCTCGGCGCCGACTCGACCCTGACCTTCAAGCGTCCCGACGGCGAGTTCTACGTGCTGTTCGACGCCGGCCCCGGCCACGTGGTGGAAATCGACCACGCCGACATCGCCGCGCCATGAGCGTCGAAACCGTCCGCCCGGCCGGCGCCGGCCACGAGACCCTCTACGTACTGCTCGGCAGCGTGCTGATTCTGGCCCTCGCCGCCACGGTGGTCGGGCTGCGCCAGCAGTCCCATGAAGCGCAAGCCCTGGACGCCCACCAGGTGGATGCCCGGCTCGACCTGAATGCCGCCGAACAGGGCATCTATGCCGACCTGCAGGTCGCCGCCGAAGACATCCAGGCGCGCCTGGACGACGGCGAAGCCGCGCCCTCCGTCGACGAACTGGCCGCCGAGAGCTTCCCGCCCTTCGTCGCCGACGTCGCCGCAAGCAGCCGCGGCGAGCACCGCTGGAGCCACGGCGAAACCGCCGGGCGTCCGAGCTACCTGGGCGTCAGCGGCAAGCCCGAGGTGGCCGGCTCGTTCCTCCTGCTGCTCGGCCCCGCCGAAGTCTGGCTGAAGCCCGCCGCGGCCGCTGCCGGCGCCGTACCGGGCGACGCCCGCGCCCTGGCCGGCGCCGGCTGGCGCCAGGTGGTCAGCCGCTTCGACGCCGGCGTGACCCGTCAGCACCGCCATTGATCGCACATCGACTCCACAGAAGGCGTTTTTCCATGCTGTTCTCCCGTCGCTCATCCCGTCCGCGCGGCCTCGCCGCCCTCCTCCCGGGCCGTGCCCTGCTGGCCGCCCTGCTGCTGGCCCTGCTCGCCCCGCTGGCCCAGGCCGAAGACGGCAAGCGCCTGCGCATCGGCATCACCCTGCATCCCTACTACAGCTACGTGAGCAACATCGTCGGCGACAAGGCCGAGGTGGTGCCGCTGATCCCCGCCGGTTTCAACCCGCATGCCTACGAGCCGCGCGCCGAGGACATCAAGCGCATCGGCACGCTCGACGTGGTGGTGCTCAACGGCGTCGGCCACGACGATTTCGCCGAGCGCATGATCGCCTCCAGCGAAAAGCCCGGCATCCCGGTGATCGAGGCCAACGCCAAGGTGCCGCTGCTGGCCGCCACCGGCATGGCCGCGCGCGGCGCCGGCAAGGTGGTCAACCCGCACACCTTCCTGTCCATCAGCGCCTCGATCACCCAGGTCAACACCATCGCCCGCGAACTGGGCAAGCTCGACCCGGCCAACGCCAAGGCCTACACCCGCAACGCCCGGGCCTACGCCAAGCGCCTGCGGGCCCTGCGCGCCGACGCCCTGGCGCGGCTGAACAAGGCCCCGGCCGCCGACTTCCGCGTCGCCACCATCCACGGCGCCTACGACTACCTGCTGCGCGAATTCGGCCTGGAAGTCACCGCCGTGGTCGAGCCGGCCCACGGCATCGAGCCGAGTCCGAGCCAGTTGAAGAAGACCATCGACCAGCTCAAGGCGCTGGACGTGAAGGTGATCTTCTCCGAGATCGACTTCCCCTCCACCTACGTCGAGACCATCCAGCGCGAGTCCGGGGTGAAGCTCTATTCGCTGTCGCACATTTCCTATGGCGACTACAGCGCCGGCAAGTACGAGGAAGAAATGGCGCGCAACCTCGACACCGTGGTCCGCGCCATCCAGGAGTCCGGCGCATGACCGTAGCCGAACGGCTTTGCGCCACGCCTTGCGGGCCGGCCATCGAGTTCGCCGGGATCGACCTGAGCCTCGGCGGCAGCCGCATCCTCGATGGCGTGCGCCTGCGCGTCGAGGCCGGTAGCGTGCACGCGCTGGTCGGACCGAACGGCGGCGGCAAGAGTTCGCTGGTCAAGACCCTGCTCGGGCAGATGCCGCATCGCGGCGAGCTGCGCCTGGAGTGGCCCGGCGCGCCCGGCTGCATCGGCTACGTGCCGCAGGCGCTGGAGTTCGACCGCGGCCTGCCGCTCACCGTCGACGATTTCATGGCCGCCATGTGCCAGCGCCGTCCGGCCTTCCTCGGCCTGTCGCGCAGCCGGCGCCCGGCGATCGACGCGGCCCTGGAACGGGTCGGCATGCTGGCCAAGCGCGGTCGGCGCATGGGCGCCCTCTCCGGCGGCGAGCGCCAGCGCGTGCTGCTGGCCCAGGGCCTGGTACCGCCGCCGCAACTGCTGGTGCTGGACGAACCGATGTCGGCCCTCGACGAGGGCGGCATCCAGGTCTTCGAGCGGCTGCTGCTGGACTGGCGCCAGGCCGGCGTCACCGTGCTCTGGATCGAGCACGACCTGGAGGCCGTCGGCCGCCTCGCCGACCGGGTCAGCGGTCTCAACCGCCACCTGCTGTTCGACGGTCCGGCGGCCAGCAGCCTGACCCCGGAACGCCTGCTCACGCTGTTCTCCACCCAGCCCCGGAAGAACGCGGAGGCCAGCCGATGAACGACGCCTACGAACAACTGCGCCAGGCCGTCCAGGCCTGGGCCGCCGCCGGCTACCTGCCGGAGACCCTGGCCTACGGCTTCGTCGTCAACGCGCTCCTCGCCGGCCTGCTGATCGGCCCGGTGCTCGGCGGCCTCGGCACCCTGGTGGTGGTCAAGCGCTTCGCCTTCTTCTCAGAGGCGGTCGGCCACGCCGCGCTCACCGGCGTGGCCATCGGCATCCTCCTCGGCGAGCCCTACACCGGGCCCTACGGTAGCCTGTTCGGCTACTGCCTGCTGTTCGGCGTCCTGCTCAACTACCTGCGCAACCGTACCGGCCTGGCCCCGGACACCCTGATCGGGGTGTTCCTCTCGGTGTCCCTGGCGCTCGGCGCCAGCCTGTTGCTGGTGCTGGCGGGCAAGATCAACGTGCATATCCTCGAGAACGTGCTGTTCGGCTCGGTGCTGACCGTGAACGGCCATGACCTCGCGGTGCTGGCGGCGGTCGCCGTGCTGGTGCCGTGCCTGGCCCTGCCGCTGTACAACCGCATCATGCTGGCCAGCTTCAACCCGCAACTGGCGGCGGTGCGCGGGGTCGCGGTGAAGAGCCTGGACTACCTGTTCGTGGCCCTGGTGACCCTGGTCACCGTCGCCGCGGTGAAAGTGATCGGCGCGATCCTGGTCGGAGCCCTGCTGGTGATCCCGGCGGCAGCGGCGCGCCTGGTCAGCCAGTCGCTGAAAGGGTTCTTCTGGCTGGCGGTGCTGATCGCCACCGTCAGCACGCTGGCCGGTATCCTGTTGCCGATCATGTTCGACCTGCCGATTCCCTCCGGCGCCGCGATCATCCTGGTCGCCGGCCTGGCCTTCGGCCTCGCCGCCATCGCTCGCGGCTGCCTGCCGCACCTGAAAGGAACCCCCGGATGAACCTGAAACCCCATTGCCTCGCCCTGGCCCTGGCTTGCGCCGGACTCGCCGGCCCGCTCCCGACCCTCGCCGCGACGCCGGCCGCGGCCCAGTCCGCGCCAGTCACGGTACTGGCCAGCCTGCCGGTCACCCACGCCCTCGCCGAACGCCTGCTGCGGGACACCGAGGTCAAGCTGCAACGGGTCGCCCCGGCCAACCTGCCGGCCAGCCGCCAGGCCTCGTTCTTCGCCGGGCGCGGCGCCGGCGGCCTGGCCAAGGCCGCCGGGCAGGCCGACGCGGTGATCGACCTGCGCTCGATCTGGAGCGACGACCCGCTCTACCCGCTGGCCCGCCGTAGCAATATCCGTATCGTCGAGATCGACGCCGCGCGTCCGGTGGACGGCGCCCTGCCCGGCATCGCCCTGCGCCCCGGCAGCGACCTGCATGCCTACCCCTGGCTCAACCCGACCAACCTGGGGCGCATGGCCGATGTCCTCGCCAGCGACCTGGAACGCCTGGCGCCCGGCGCCGCAGCGACCATCCAGGCCAACCTGGCGACGCTGAAGAAGCAATTGCTGGAAGCGACCGCCAGTAACGAGACTCGCCTGGCGAAGGCCGACAACCTCAGCGTGATCAGCCTCTCCGAACGCCTCGGCTACCTGCTCGCCGGGCTCAACCTGGACCCGCTGGACGTGGAGATCCAGGCCGACGACGGCTGGACCGAGACCAATATCCAGGCTTTCGCCGAGGAGCTGAAGAGCGAGGATATCGCCCTGGTCCTGCACCATCGCCAGCCACCCAAGCCCCTCGCCGATGCCATCGCCGCCAGCGGCGCACGCCTGGTAGTGGTGGACACCGAGGCGGCGGACCCGGTGGCCGGCCTGGAAAGTGACATGAAAGCGATAGTCGAAGGGCTGCTGGCCGGTCAAGGCTGAGCCGCGCCTCGTAACGAAAAAGGCCGGGGAGCGCTGCTCCCCGGCCTTTTTTTCGTCGACATCGGACCCGCCGCAGGGCCTATGGCGCCCTCGCGGGCATCAGCAGATCGCCGCCGACTCCACCACCAACGCCGCGGCGCCCTGCCCCGCGCGCCAGGCCTCGACCTGGCGCTCGACGACCGCCAGCACCTCGGCCTCGCGCTGATGGATGAAGAAGTGCCCGCCGTCGAACAGCTCCAGTCCGAAACCGCTGCGGGTTTCCTCGGCCCAGGCCAGCAACTGTTCCTCGCTGGCCTTGTCCTCCCTGCCGCCAAGCGTTCGGATCGGACAGGCCAGCGGCGGGCGCCGCTGGTGACGATAGCTGCCGCAGAGCAGGAAATCGGCGCGCAGGATCGGCAGGGTCAGGCTCATCAGCTCGCGGTTGCCCAGCACCTCTTCCGGCGTACCTTGCAGGTCGCGCAGGTCGGCGATCAGCTCGGCGTCGCTCTTCGGTTCGGCGAAACCGCGGTCATACTCGGCGCGTCGCGACGGTGCCGCGGTGCCGCAGGCGAAGAACCCCAGCGGCGTCGGGCAACCCAATTCGCGCAAGGCATACAGCACCTCGCAGGCGAGCAAGGCGCCGAGGCTGTGGCCGAGCATCGCGTAGGGGCCCTGGCGGACCTCGTCGTGCAGCTCGCGCGCCAGTTGCTGCGCCAGGCTCGCCAGGTCGGTCTGCAACGGCTCGGCCATCCGCGCCCCGCGCCCCGGCAACTCCACCGGACGCACCGCCAGCCAGGCCGGCAGCTTGCGCCGCCAGCGGCTGTAGGTCATGGCGCTGGCGCCGGAATACGGCAGGCAGAACAGCCGTACGGGCGTACCGCCCACTCAGCCGGCCGCCTTGTCCATGTGCTGGCGCAGGCTCAGCGGGCGCATGTCGGTCCAGACTTCCTCGATGTAGGCCAGGCAGTCCTTCTTCAGGCCGCTCTTGCCGGCCGCCCGCCAGCCCTGGGGAATCTCCTTGTATTCCGGCCAGATGGAATACTGCTCCTCATGGTTGACCACTACCTGGAACTGGATGTCGTCACGGTCGAACACTGAAGTCATTGCTTGCTCCTGATGGGATCGAACGGCCGCGCGCAGCACGGCCCTTGCGTTGGATAACGAAAAGCCCGGCGGGAAAATTAGCCGGCCAGCGCCGCGCCGAGGGCGCGGGCGAAACGCCGGGCCACCTCGTCGATCTGTTCGGCGCCGATGATCAGTGGCGGCAGGAAGCGCACCACGCTGCCGTGGCGGCCGCCCAGTTCGAGGATCAGGCCGCGCCTCAGGCACTCGCGCTGGACCCGCGAGGCCAGGGCGCCGTCGGTCGGCGGATGACCGAGGGCATCCGCCTCGCCCTGCGGGTCGACGATCTCGACCCCGAGCATCAGCCCCCGACCGCGGATATCGCCCAGTTGCGGATAGTCGCGCTGGAGGATGCGCAGGTGCTCGGCCAGGCGCTCGCCCATGGCCGCCGCGTGGGCCGCCAGGTCGTGTTCCTTCAGGTAGCGCATCACCGCCGAACCGGCGGCCATGGCCATCTGGTTGCCGCGGAAGGTGCCGGCGTGGGCGCCGGGCTGCCATTTGTCCAGCCATTCGCGGTAGACCACCACCGCCAGCGGCAGGCTGCCGCCGATGGCCTTGGACAGCACCACCACGTCGGGGACGATGCCGGCGTGCTCGAAGGCGAACATCCTGCCGGTACGGGCGAAGCCGCTCTGGATCTCGTCGACGATCAGCGCCACCCCGGCCTGCTCGGTGATCCGCCGCAAGCCGCGCAGCCAGTCGAGATCGGCCGGAACCACGCCGCCCTCGCCCTGGACCACCTCGACGATCACCGCCGCCGGCAACTGCACGCCGCCTTCCGGATCGTTCAGCAGGTTCTCCAGGTAGTGCAGGTTCGCCTTGACCCCCGCCTCGCCGCCGAGACCGAACGGGCAACGGTAATCGTAGGGATACGGCAGGAACTGCACGCCCGTGCTGAGCACCGCGCCCAACGGCTTCTTCGGTCCGAGATTGCCCATCAGCCCCAGCGCGCCCTGGCTCATGCCGTGGTAGCCGCCCTGGAACGACAGGATGGTGCTGCGCCCGGTGGCGGTGCGCACCAGTTTCAGCGCGGCTTCCACCGCGTCGGTGCCGGTCGGGCCGCAGAACTGGATCTTCGCCTCGGCGGCCAGCGCCGGCGGCAGCAGGCCGAACAGGTCCTGGACGAACTGGTCCTTCACCGGGGTGGTCAGGTCGAGGGTGTGCAGCGGCAGCTCGTCGGCCAGAACCTGGCGGATCGCCTCGATCACCACCGGATGGTTGTGCCCCAGCGCCAGGGTGCCGGCGCCGGCCAGGCAATCGATGAAGGTACGCCCCTCGACGTCCTCCACCAGCAGCCCCCTGGCCTTCTTCAGCGCCAGCGGAATCCGCCGCGGATAGCTGCGCGCGTTGGACTCCTGGCGGCTTTGCCGTTCCAGCAAGGGCGACTGGGAGAACTCGTAGAGCGTTTCGCCCTCCGCCGGGGTGGCGCGGAGCGGCTGGTCTTCGATGACGCTGGTGGCGACGTGCATGTCTTCAACCCTCAAGGCGTGGTGGTGTTCCACTGGCAACCGGCGATCCGGCCGCCAGGGGCGGCATTCGCGGATCGGATGCACAGGAGACGCAGGAGGGACGCACGGATTTACTGCGCCGGACCGCAGCACCGTGCTCGGACCGCCAGCTCCGGCCCCGACACCGTCGAGCGGGCCGCTAGTCGGCGCCCGCGGCGCTCACCCGCCAGATCGCGTTGCCGACGTCGTCGGCGATCAGCAACGCGCCGTCGGCCGCCTGCGCCAACCCCACCGGCGCGCCGAACAACTGCTTCTCGTCCGCGGAGACGAACCCGGTCACCACCGGCTGCGGCGCACCGGCAGGCTTGCCGTCGGCGAACGGCACATGGACCACCTGGAAGCCACTGACCGGCGAGCGGTTCCAACTGCCGTGCTCGCTGACGAAGGCGCCGTTGCGATAGCGCTCGGGCAACTCGTCGCCGGTGTAGAAGAACAGGCCCAGCGCGGCCACGTGGGAACCCAGCGCGTAGTCGGGGACGATGGCCTTCGCCACCAGGTCGGGACGCTGCGGCTTCACCCGCGAATCCAGGTGCTGGCCGAAGTAGCTGTAGGGCCAGCCGTAGAAGCCGCCCTCCCGTACCGAGGTCAGGTAATCCGGGACCAGGTCGTTGCCGATCTCGTCGCGCTCGTTGACGATGGTCCACAGCTTGCCGGAGACCGGTTCCCACTGCAGGCCGGTCGGGTTGCGCAGGCCGGAGGCGTAGATGCGGCTGCCGCGGCTGGCGACGTCCACCTCGAGAATCGCCGCACGACGGTATTCGATCGCCGCGCCGTTCTCGGTGATGTTGCTGTTCGAACCGACGCCCACGTAGAGCTTGCGCCCGTCGGGACTGGCGAGCAGCGCCTTGGTCCAGTGGTGGTTGATGGTGTCCGGCAGGTCGGTGAACTCCATCCCCGGGTCGGCGACCCGGGTTTCACCCGGCACGTAGCGGTAGCGCATGATGTTCCCGGTATTGGCGACATACAGGTAATCCCCCACCCGCTGCACGCCGAACGGCGAGTCCAGCCCTTCCAGGAACACGTACTTCTGCCACTGGCCTCCGGCGCCGGCTCGGCGCAGCAGGGTGATGCGGTTGCCGCCCTTGCCGGCCTTGCCGGACTGGCCCTTGACCATCCCCGCGATGAGTTGCTTCGGCGTGGTCACCGGCGCGGTGCCGGGCGAGTTGGCCTCCACCACCAGCACATCGCCGTTGGGCAAGACCAGCAACTGGCGAGGGTGTTGCAGGCCATCGGCGATCTTCTCGATCTTCAGGCCCTGGGCCACCGTCGGCTTGGCCTCTCCCGACCAGCCCACGCCTTCCGGTACCTTCATCGGCGGCAGAAGGAAGTGCTTCGGTTCCGGAAGCGCCGGATTGGCGCCGGTCTGCTGCTGCGGATCGTTCTGCGACCCCTGGTTGCAGCCGGCCAGGACCAGGCCGAGGGCAAGCGCGACGGGGCGCAGCGAGTGGAGGCTAGCCATGCGCCACCTCCTCCGCGGATACCGCCAGGAGCGCCTCTCCCAGCGCCAGCAGCAGCACCGTCGCGATCGACAGCCATAGCCCGGCCGGCATCACCGCATAGGCGTCGCGGCTGTGCACGAAGGCATTGAAGATGGCCAGGACGATACCGGCGAACTTCAGCAAGGAGGAAACCCTGGCCGCCGCGACGACCGCCGCGCGCCGCAGCAGCCATACGCGGCACAGGTCGACGACGCAGGGCAGGATGGCGAACAGCAGGCCGAGACTGATCAGCCAGGCCGCGCTCTTGCCCCACATCACCTCCGCCGTGGCGAAATAGGTGGCGTCGAAGACCAGGGCGGCGACGAAGAAACCGAAGGGAACCGGGTTGAGGACGTTGTAGAAGGCGTCCAGCGGTCTGAAGCGTAGTGCGGTGGCCATTGCGAAACACTCCTCTCGGGAAACGCAGGCTTCCCGACGTGAAGGGACGGGCAGGAGATTCGAACCGCCGAGGCCCTGCGCAAGGCGCGGGCAGCGGGGAACGGCACGGCGAAACGGCGACTGGGGGGCTCGCGCCCCTTCTGCGACGGACCTGCGCGAAGCGCTGGAGTTCATCTGCAAGGACCTGTCGGAAGCGATAGGTACGCTGGCGATCCTTCCGATGGAACTTCGTGCGCCGCGACTCACCGAAACAGGGGTAGCGACCTTCCCGGCCCTCCCGCCGGGTTGCCGCGCCGCCCCAGGCGCACCCCGCCGGCGACCGATCCGCGCCCGGCGTTTGCCGAAGAGGAGACAGCCGATGCCTGATCGAACCGCTCTGCCCCGCGCCATGCTCGCAGCCTGGGTCCTGCTCCTGCTGGCGGCCTGCAGCCAGGGCCCGGCGCCTACCCCGCCCGCGTCCTCGTCCTGGGGTTGGCAGGACGCCAGCGGCGAACGCGCGATCGCCCCCGACGAAGCCTATCCCGAGCTGTTCCAGGCGGTGCAGGAAAGCCGGCTGTTCAGCGACCAGAAGCACTTCGTCGATGCGCTCCCGCTGCGCGAGCCTGCACGGATCCGCGCCGACTACCTGCGCGAGAGGGAGCGGCCCGGCTTCGACCTGCGCGCCTTCGTCGGCCGCAACTTCGAGGAGTCCGGCAGCGTCGAGACCGCCCCGCCGGAAGCGGGCGCCGATCTCGCCAGCCACATCAGCGACCTGTGGCCGGCGTTGACCCGCCACTACGAGCAGGTGCCGGCCCACAGCAGCCTGCTGCCGCTGCCGAAACCCTACGTGGTCCCCGGCGGACGCTTCCGCGAGGTTTACTACTGGGACTCCTACTTCACCATGCTCGGCCTTGCGGAGAGCGGGCAGCACCCGCGGGTGCGCGACATGCTCGACAACTTCGCCTACCTGATCGATACCTACGGGCACATTCCCAACGGTAACCGCAGCTACTACCTGAGCCGTTCGCAGCCGCCGTTCTTCGCCTACATGGTGGACCTGCAGGCAAGACGCGAAGGCGACGCCGCCTACCGGCGCTACCTGCCGCAGCTACAGAAGGAATACGCCTACTGGATGGAAGGCTCCGCCGGGCTGCGCCCCAACGAGGCGCGCCTGCACGTGGTGAAACTGGCCGACGGCAGCCTGCTGAACCGCTACTGGGACAACCGTGACACACCGCGCCAGGAGTCCTTCCTGGAGGACCGGGCGACCGCCGCGCGCGCCCCGCAGCGCCCCGCGGGCGAGGTCTATCGCGACCTGCGGGCCGGCGCGGAAAGCGGCTGGGACTTCTCCTCCCGCTGGCTGGACGACGACCGCGAGCTGGCCAGCATCCGCACCACCGCCATCGTCCCGGTGGACCTCAACGCCCTGCTCTACCATCTCGAACGAACCATCGCCAAGGCCTGCGCCAGCAGCGCGCTGAAGGCCTGCGAGCAAGGCTACGGCGCCCGCGCGGAGAAGCGACGACAGGCCATCGAAGACCACCTCTGGCACCCGGCGGGCTACTACGCCGACTACGACTGGCAACGCCGGCGGCCCATCGAGCGGATCAACGCCGCCAGCCTCTTCCCGCTATTCACCGGGCTGGCCTCCGCCGAACGCGCCGGTCGTACCGCCGACAGCGTCGCCGCCCAACTGCTGCGCCCGGGCGGACTGGCCACCACCACCCGTGCCAGCGGCCAGCAATGGGACGAGCCGAACGGCTGGGCACCCTTGCAGTGGGTCGCCGTACAGGGCCTGCGCGCCTACGGCCGGGACGCCCTGGCGGAAGACATCGGCCGGCGATTCCTCGCCCAGGTGCAGCAGGTCTACGACCGCGAAGGAAAACTGGTGGAGAAATACGACATCAGCGGCAACCAGGGCGGCGGCGGCGGTGGCGAGTACCCGCTGCAGGACGGCTTCGGCTGGTCCAACGGAGTCACCCTGCAACTGCTCCGACTCTACGGCCCGGGCGCCGGTCGCTGAGCCTCAGCCCGGCGCCGGGTACTGGCGCTGCGCGGCGTCGGCGAAGCCTGCGGCGAGAAAGTCGATCAGCGCGCGGACCGAAGGCAACAGCCCGCGCCGCGAAGGGAACATTGCCACCACCATGCCTTCCACCGGCGTCCACTCCGGCAGCACCCGCACCAGCCGGCGCTCGGCCAGGTCGCGACTGACCACGCAGAGCGGCAGGCCGCCGATCCCGACGCCCTCCAGCACCGCCTGGCGCAAGGTGCCGAGGTCGTCGCTGAGCAGTTGCGGGCGCAGGTTGAGGGCCGCGCTGCTGCCATCCGCGCCGACCAGCCGCAGGCTGCCGTCCAGGCGCGAACGCTCCCAGCCGACGTAGGGCATCGCCGACAGGTCGGCCGGCAGCTCCGGCGGGCGGTAGCGGGCCAGCAGCTCTGGGCTGGCTACCAGCACCTGCGGGCTGCGCGCCAGCACCTTCATCACCAGGTCGCTGTCCTCCAGCGGCGGGAAACGCAGCGACAGCGAGACGTCGTAACCTTCGGCGATCACGTCGACCCGGCGATTGAAGGTCTTCACGTACAGCTCGACGTTCGGGTACTGCGCCATGAAGCGCGCCAGCATCGGCGCCAGTTCGAAGTGCAGCAACGGCGTCGAGCAGGTCAGGCGGACCATTCCGCACGGCTCCGAGCGGTTCTGTTCGATGACGTCCTCGGCGGCCTCCGCTTCCACCGTCATCGCCACGCAATGACGGTAATAGGCCTGGCCGATCTCGGTCACCTGGAATTGCCGCGTCGAGCGCTGCACCAGGCGCACCCCCAGGCGTGCCTCGAGCTGCGCGACCTTGCGGCTGATGGTCGACTTGGGAATTCCCAGCACCCGCCCGGCGGGGGCGAAACCACCGTGCTCGACCACCTTGGCATAGATGAAAAGCGCGTTCAGATCGAACACCAGCTCACCACTCATCGTTCCACCTGCGAGACTCTGAGACTTGATTTGCGGACTACCGGTTCCCACTCCCGGGAACTAGCGTATCGCTCCATCGACTCAATCGAGGAGCACCGACGTGAAAAAGGTCCTGGGAATCTACGGCAACGCCAACCGCCACTGGGTGGGCGACGGATTCCCCGTTCGTTCGCTCTTTTCCTACAACACACTGGGCCAGCATATCAGCCCGTTCCTCTTGCTGGACTACGCCGGGCCTGCTGATTTCCCCCCCGCACAGCAGCGCCGCGGCGTAGGCCAGCATCCTCATCGCGGCTTCGAGACGGTGACCATCGTCTACCAGGGCGAGGTCGAGCACCACGACTCCACCGGCGCCGGCGGACGCATAGGGCCGGGGGATGTGCAGTGGATGACGGCGGCCTCCGGGATCCTCCACGAGGAGTACCACTCGGAACGCTTCCGTAGCACAGGTGGAACGCTGGAAATGGTCCAGCTATGGGTCAACCTGCCCTCCAGCGACAAGATGAACCCGCCGCGCTACCAGACCCTGCTGGATGCCGACATTCCCCGCGTCGGCCTGCCCGACAGGGCCGGCGAACTGCGGGTGATCGCCGGACGCTACGGCCGCAACCAGGGGCCGGCGCTGACCCACTCGCCGCTGGCGGTCTGGGACGTGCAGCTGAAGGCCGGCAAGCACCTCGCCCTCGACCTGCCCAAGGGACATACCTGCGCCGTGGTGGTCCTGCGCGGCACCCTCGCGGTCGGCGACGAGATCGTTCGCGAAGCCCAGGTCGCCCTGCTCGACCGCGACGACCCGCGGCTGGAACTGGAAGCCAACAACGACGTGCAGTTGCTGGTGCTCAGCGGCGAGCCGCTGGACGAGCCGATCATCGGCTATGGCCCCTTCGTGATGAGCAGCCGCGAGGAAATCGACCAGGCCATCGAGGACTTCGAGAACGGGCGCTTCATCCGCGCCCACTGAAGTCCGCCCCCCTACGACATGGCCCGCGCAGGAAGCGCGGGCCCGGCCGGGCTTTGCCCGAAATTCACGGACGACCACCCTGCAAGAGGAAATGGAAATGAGCGCTCCCGCCAACTTCAACGGCCAGACCCCGAAGATCGATCCGGCCAACGCCGCCATGTTGCTGATCGACCACCAGAGCGGCCTGTTCCAGACGGTCAAGGACATGCCGATGACCGAACTGCGCGCCAACGCCACCACCCTGGCCAAGGTCGCCACCCTGGCGAAGATCCCGGTGATCACCACCGCCTCGGTACCGCAGGGCCCCAACGGCCCGCTGATCCCGGAGATCCACGAGGCCGCGCCGCACGCCCAGTACGTCGCGCGCAAGGGTGAGATCAATGCCTGGGACAACCCGGAATTCGTCGCCGCGGTGAAGGCCACCGGCAAGAAGCAACTGATCATCGCCGGCACCATCACCAGCGTGTGCATGGCCTTCCCCAGCATCGCCGCGGTACACGACGGCTATCAGGTGTTCGCGGTGATCGACGCCTCCGGCACCTACTCCAAGATGGCCCAGGAAATCACCCTGGCACGGGTGGTCCAGGCCGGCGTGGTGCCGATGGACACCGCCGCGGTCTGCTCGGAAATCCAGCGCACCTGGAACCGCGACGACGCCGTGCAGTTCGCCGAAGCCTACAGCGCGGTATTCCCGCACTACCAACTGCTGATCGAGAGCTACGCCAAGGCCCAGGCCGTGGTCAACAACCACGAGCAACTGGATTCGCAGCGCAAGTGATCCATGGGAAGGAAGGGGCTGCACGCCCCTTCTTTTGCCGAGCAGGAGCCTGGTGGACAGCAACGACTACGGACCGGACCCATGCCTGATTCCTCCATGAAGCGCGGGGCTACGCTCTGCCTTGCCCTTGCCATAGGTCCGGGCTCGACCCTCGCCGACGACTCCCTGGGCCATCGCGACAACATCAGCACCGGCCTGAACCAGCGGCAGAAAGCCGAAATGAAGGTGCCGCCGGGCTTCGTCGAAGGCTCGACGCTGAACGGTTTCCTCCGCAACTACTATTTCGCCCGCGACAACCACGACACCCCGTCCCGCCGCGACCAGCGCGAATGGGCCCAGGGCCTGATGCTGTCGTTCCGCTCCGGCTATACCGAAACGCCGATAGGCATCGGCCTGGATGCGCACGCCTTCTACGGCCTGCGCCTGGACGGCGGTGGCGGCAGCGGCGGTGCCGGCGTGCTGCCGCTGGACTCCGCCGGTCGCCCCGCCGACAGCTTCTCGGCGGCCGGCGCGGCCCTCAAGCTGCGCGGCCTGGACAGCCTGCTGAAGATCGGCGACCAGTTGCTGGAGAACCCGGTGATCGCCAGCGGCGTCAGTCGCATGGTGCCGCAGAGCTACCGTGGCGTGACCCTGAAGAACTACCATTTCCACGCGCTCGAACTGGACGCCGGCTTCGTCGAAGCCACCCGCCTGCGCAACCAGAACGGCCACAGTCATCTCACCAGCGGCTACGGCAACGGCACCAAGGGCGGTATCGCCGCCGATCGCGAAAGCCCGCACATCGCCTGGCTGGGCGCCAGCTACAGCGCCCCCGGCGGCAGCCAGGCGACGCTCTACAGCGGCCGCCTGGAGGATATCTGGAACCAGCACTACCTCGGCCTCAGCCAGCCGTGGCGGCTTTCCAGCCAATTGACCCTGACGCCCTGGCTGCATTACTACAAGACCCGCAACCAGGGCCGCAGCCAGCTCGGCCGGATCGACAACGACCTCTACAACGCCGGCCTGACCCTGGCCGGCGGCGGCCAGTCGCTGAGCCTCAGCCTGCAAAAGGTCGATGGCGACACCCCGTTCGACTTCATCGCGCAGAACGACCGGACCTTCCTCTACGAAAGCAACGCCATGCAGTACGCCGACTTCAACGGCCCCGGCGAGCGCTCGTGGAAGATCCAGTACCAGGCCAGCCTGGCCTTCCTCGCCGCCCCGGACTGGCAGTTCGGCGCCGCCTACGGCCGTGGCCAGGCCGACCTGACCCGGGTCGACCCGGACAGCGCGGGCTACGGCTACCTCTACAACCCCAATGGCAAGAACGCCCAGCACTGGGAACGCGACCTGTCGCTGCGCTACGCCTTCCCCGCCGGCCCGGCCAAGGGCCTCAGCGTGACCCTGCGCTGGGCCACCCACCGCCCCGGCGAAGGCTACACCGCCCCCGGCAACACCCGCGGCAACTCCAGCTCCGACGAATACCGGGTGGTGGTCGACTACCCGATCAGGTTGCTCTGAACCCACGGAACCAGAAAAAAGAGAAACTCCCTCATGCGTGCAGCCCTGCTACCCACCTTCGGCGCCCTCTCCGCCGCACTCTGCCTGGAGGCCCGCGCCGACGCCGTCGCGCTGCCGCCGCTGGCGCTCGGCAACGCCAGCTTCATGGACGGCGTCAGCCGTCCCGGCATGCTCTTCGAACTGCCCCTGCAATACGTTCGGGCGAACAACGCCAGCGACGCCGGCGGGCATTCGGTTCCCGGTCGGCAACGGGTTCGTGGCACCACGCTGTTGCCGCACTTCGCCTACCTCAGCCAGAACACCCTGCTCGGCGCCCACTACGGCGCCGAAGTGCTGCTGCCGCTGGTACGCCTGGACCTCGATATCGACGGCGGCCCGGACGGCCGGCGCACCCGCCAGGGCGACCTGATCGTCAGCCCGCTGATGCTGCAATGGGGGCCCGCTACGCTGTTCGGCCGCCCCTACTGGCAGCGCCTGAACTTCGTCTTCTCCCTGCCCACCGGTGACTACGACAAGGACGCCGCGATCAACACCGGCAGCAACACCTGGATCTTCAACCCGCACTACGCCTTCACCTGGGAACTGGGCGAGCGCCTGGAACTCAGCGGCCGCCTGCACTACGCCTGGATCAGCCGCAACGACGACCCCTCGCCGCGCCTGGGCGCAAACGACGTACAGCCGGGCCAGGCGCTGCACGCGAACTTCTCGATCTCCTACGCGCTGGACCCGCACTGGCGGATCGGCCTGGCCGGCTACCAGTTGAAACAGATCAGCGCCGACCGCATCGACGGCCACCGGCAGGCCGACTCGCGCGAGCAGGTCTTCGGCATAGGCCCGGGGGTGATGTACAGCCAGGGCAGGCAAACGCTGTTCGCCAACCTCTACGCCGAAAGCGGCGCGCGCAACCGCAGCGAAGGCAACCAACTGACCCTGCGCTACCTGCTGGCGTTCTGAATCGGCGGATAACGCCCTGGAAACGCCGACACCTCCCCAGCTCCGTAGGGCGAATAACCGCTCGCGGTTATCCGCCGCTTATCCGGGGTATCGGCGGATACCGCCTGTGGCGGTATTCGCCCTACAGGCCCTGGAAACGCCGGACAGCTCCCCCGGACATTTCCGCAGGCTCTCTCAGAAGCCCGGGAATTGGATAAAAACCCAGTAGGAGGATGATGGAGGGGCCGGCAAATCCATCCCGCAGGGACAGGACCGAACGGCACTGCCCTCTATTTTCTGAGGGCAAAAAAGACGCGGGCCGCAGGTGCGGGAACACCTACGACCCGCTAACCACAAACCAGCTTATAAAGGAGCTGACCCATGGCTAAGCCGAATGATACGTCCAACCCCGAGGTAACAGAATCGTCCCCCCGCTTCGTCCCGCTGCTACCCACCTCCCAGGCCGACATGTGTCCGCGTAGCGCCACCCTGTACGTGGACACCCATGCACTCCCCACGCACTTGTTCGACAACGCGAAAGTGCGCCTGAGGTCGGCAATCAACATCCTGGCCATGACCCGTTTGCTCGATGAGAAAGAAGAGCCCGGCGGCACCCTGGCCTACATCAACGGTGCGTTGCTGTCGCTGCTCAGCGATGCCTTGTCCGAAATCGAGGCGGGCCACCCGAGCCTGTAGCGCCGCTCCCCGGCGCGACGCCCCCGGCCTGGCCGGGGGCTTTGTGGCATCGCCCATCACAGGACCTTTCGCGCCCGAACGGCACGCTTGATCGCCGTCCCGGTCCTCGCGAAACGGCCGCCAATTGCCCGAAGCTTCCGACCCTTTTTTCGGACGATTTCTTACGCCCCTATAAATCAGCAAGTTACGAGACCTCGAAAAAAGAGGTTTTCTGGCAGGGAAAAACCCGCCGCTCCTGTTTTCCGCCAAATGGCTATAGGTTTTCCGGGCCAGCCCAGTGCCACGCAGGTAACCAGGAAATGCTCAGGGAACAGGTTCGGCTGCGAGCAGTTCACCGCCATATAGACAGTGGACAAGAGCCTACCCTCATAGGCCTAGCTGTTCAGCGGGCTTGTGCCATCGGAGACTTCGTACAAGGCTTAGCCATTGCCGTCCTACAGGCGCTGTCAGTAGGCTTTTTTCGCCGGCGACTTCGGTTCCCGGCAGACCACAGCCTGCTGGCCCAACACCCACGAGCGGCCTGTCTCCCTGCCGCGCCGGCAGAAGCCAGGCAGCGGACAGCTCAGAGAAGGATTTCTCCTATGCACGGCCATACCCAGCTTGCCCCGCACTACTTCTTCCGACAGCAGCGATTGCTGCGCGCGCTGCTGATCGACGACCAGGCCTGGTTCGTCCTCGACGACTTCGCCCGGCTGATCGAACACAGCCAGCCCGAACAGATGCTCGCCCGCCTGGACGACGACCAGGCGCGCCGCGAGTCGTTGCGTTCCGAACGTGGCGAAGACCAGGCGCAGTGGCTGATCAGCGAGTCCGGCGCGTATGCCACGCTGATCTACCAGCAGCGCGGCGATGGCGGCGAATTGCGCCGCTGGCTCAGCGGCGAGGTGGTGCCGGAGTTGCGCAGCGCCACCGACGACAGCGGCATGCCGCGCTACGTCAAGTTGCGCTGGGAGCGCCAGGTGGTGCACATGCTCGACTGGCAGGGCAAGCTCTGGGTGAATTTCAGCGAGATGCCCGACCTCCTCGAACGCCAGGGCGAGCCCATGGTGCAACTGGGTTGGCGACGCTGGTTGCGCAAGTTGCGCCCGCTGTAGGCGCCGCTCTGGCGTCGTGTTGGGCGGGGCCTGTCAGTTCTGCCAGCTTAAGCGGTGCGGCGCCATCCATTAACAATAGAGCAACGACTCGGGCCTAGCCTCTCCTTTCCCACGGACAGCACGAAACCGCTGGCATGAAGATAACGCGAAACCTTCTGGACGATCTCTACACGGATGACCAGGGCAGCCAGGACCTGACGGGCCTCCGTCAGCCTCGCAAGATGCGTCGTGAAACCAAGGAGAAGCCGCGCAAGCGAACGCTGCGCGACTCCCGGCCGGACCGTCCCCTGTAGGAGCTACGCTCGCCTAGCGGGCGGGTTCGCCGCTCCGAACGCCCCTCTCCCTCAAGGTCAGAGGGCTGGTTTGCCTAGAGCGGATTTGTAGAAAGGCCCGCCAAGGACGCCCGGGCGTCTTCGGCGGGCCTTTTTCATGCCTTTCCGCCACGCGCCCCGCACAGGTATCCGTCCTGTGGCGGGGCGCGTGCCTCAGAGCATTTCCAGCTTCGACATCAGGTCGTTCAGGCGCTCGGCCTTCTGCTCGCTGATCTCGCTCGGGGCCAGGGACTCGATGTAGCTGGCCAGCTCTTCCACCGTGGTGCATTCGAACATCGCCCGTAGCGGCACGTTGCGTTGCAGGGCCTTCTGCACCCGCGAGGCGATCTGGGTGGCCAGCAGCGAATGCCCGCCGAGTTCGAAGAAGTTGTCGAACACCCCGACCCGCTCGACCTTCAGCACCTCGGCCCAGATCCGCGCCAGGGTTTCCTCCAGTTCGTTGCGCGGGGCCTGGTAGGCCTGGTTCTGCATCTGGCCGATGTCCAGCGCCGGCAGCGCCTTGCGGTCGAGCTTGCCGTTGGCGTTGAGCGGCATCCGGTCCAGCACCAGCCAGTGCAGCGGCACCATGTAGTCCGGCAGGTCGGCGCGCAGTTGCTGCTTGATCCACTCGAACCAGGCGCCCTGCTCCACCATCAGTCCGGCCGGCGAATCGGCGCTGGAACGCGGTGTCTCGCCGGGAACCAGGTAGCCCACCAGGTACTTGCCGTTCGCCCCTTCCTGCACCGCCACCGCCGCCTCGCGGACGTCGGCGCGTTCGTGCAGGCGCGCCTCGATCTCGCCCAGCTCGATGCGGAAGCCGCGGATCTTCACCTGGTGGTCGATCCGCCCGACATATTCCAGCAGTCCGTCGGCGCGCCGCCGCGCCAGGTCGCCGGTACGGTACAGGCGCTCGCCCGGCGCGCCGAACGGATGCGGGACGAAGGCCTGGGCGGTGCGCAGCGGATCGCCGACGTAGCCACGACCGACGCCGGTGCCGGCCACGCACAGCTCGCCCACCGCGCCCAGCGGCACCAGTTCGAAGGCGTCGTCGGNGGTTGTTGTCGGTGGGACTGCCGATCGGCAGGTAGGTGCTCTCGGTGGAGGCCAGGTCGACGCGGAAGAACGCCACGTCGTCGGAGCATTCCGCCGGCCCGTAGGCATTCACCAGGCCGATCCGCGGGTAGCGCTTGAGCCACTGGCGCGCCAGTTCCGGCGGCATCGCCTCGCCGGTGGGCAGCATCCAGCGCAGGCCGTCGAGGGCCTGGCGCTCTTCGGCGAGCATGCCCTGGATCAGCGACGGCACGCTTTCCAGCACCGTGATGCCCTGTTCGCCGACGTGCGCCAGCAGGCCCTGCGGATCGTGGGCGATGGCGTTCGGCACGATTGCCACGCGGGCGCCGAACAACGGCGCGGCGAGGAACTGCCAGACCGAGATGTCGAAGCTCTGCGAGGCGGTCTGGGCGATCACGTCGTTCTCGTCCAGTTCCAGGTACGGGACCTTGCTCAACTGGTTGTTGAGCATGCCCGCCTGCTCCACCATCACGCCCTTCGGCAGTCCGGTGGAGCCGGAGGTGTAGATCACGTAGGCGAGGTTCTGCGGCCCGCTGTAGACCTGCGGATCGTGCTCGGCGCCCTCGCCCTGCTGGATCTCGTCCCACACCAGCAGGCGCGGCCGGTCGACGCAGCCGAGTTCGTCGAACAGCGCCAGCGCCTGCTCGCGGCAGGCCTGGGTGCAGACCAGCACCGGCGTGCGGCTCAGCTCGACGATCCGGGTCAGGCGCTGGGTCGGATGGCCGGGGTCGAGCGGCAGGTAGCCGGCACCGGCCTTGAAGCTGCCGACGATCATGCCGAGCAGGTCGAGGCCGCGCTCGGCCAGCAGTGCCACCGGCTGGTCGATGCCGACGCCGGCGGCGCGCAGGGCGTGGCCGAGGCGGTTGGCCCGGCGGTTCAGCTCGGCGTAGCTCCAGCGCTGTTCCAGGCAACTGGCGGCGATGCGCTGCGGATGGGCCGCCACCTGCGCCTCGAACAGCCGCACGTAGCCTTGCTCCAGCGGGTAGTCGCGGGCGCTGCGGTTGCAGCCGTCGAGGAGGAAGTCGCGCTCGTCCTCGCCGAGCAGCGGCAAGGCCTCCAGTTCGCCGTGGAAACCGTCGGCCAGGGCCAGCAGCAGGCGCTTGAACTCGCCGAGCAGGCGCTCGACGGTCGGCGCCTCGAAGTAGCGCTGGTCGTAGGACAGGTGCAGGCCGAGGTCATCGCCCGGATAGCAGACCACGGTCAACGGGAAGTTGGTGTGGGTACGCCCGGAGTCGGAACTGGCGTTCAGGCTCTGCGCGCGGTCCAGCACCGAGACTTCCACCGGGGCGTTCTCGAACACGAACAGGCTGTCGAACAGCGGCTGGCCCTTGGGCAGCTCGCTGCTTTCCTGGATGGCCACCAGGGGCAGGTGCTCGTGCTCGCGCAACTCCAGGTTGCGCTCGAACAGCCGGTTCAGCCATTCGCGTACCGTGCAGCGCTGGCCGGCGGCCGGCATCTGCACGCGCAATGGGATGCTGTTGATGAACAGGCCGACGGTGCGCTGCATTTCCGGCATGCCCACCGGACGCCCGGCCACGGTGACGCCGAACAGCACGTCGCGCTCGCCGCTGAAGCGGCGCAGGGTCAGCGCCCAGGCGGCCTGGGCGAAGGTGTTGACGGTGAGTTGGTAGCGCTGCGCCAGTTCGCGCAGGCGCGCGCCGTCGGCGGCGTCCAGACGCGTGTAGCGGTCACCGACGATCATCCCGCCGCTTTCGCCGGCGTGCTCGCGGAGGAACGGGCGGTCGCTGGGCACCAGGGTCGGCCGCTCGAAGCCGCGCAGGCTCTCGCTCCACCAGCGTCGCGATTGCTCCAGGTCCTGGCGTTGCAGCCAGGCGATGTAGTCGCGGTAGCGCGGCGGCGTCGGCAGGTTCGCCGGGCGGCTTTCGCCGAGAGCACTGTAGATCTCGAAGAAGTCGTTCATCAGCAGGCCACGGCACCAGGCATCGATGAGGATGTGGTGGTTGCTCATCATGAACCAGTAGCGCGCCTCGCCCAGGCGGATCAGGCGCAGGTGGAACGGCGGCTGTTCGAGTAGGTCGAAGCCGGCCTCGCGCTCGCGCTTGTGCAGCGCTTGCAGGCGTTCCTCGTGGCCGTCCTCCGGCAGTTCGCTCCAGTCGAGGAACTCGATGCGGGTGCGACCGGGCTTGTGGATCACCTGCAACATCGTTTCGCCGGCATTCCAGACGAACGACGCACGCAGCGCCTCGTGGCGGGCCACCACCGCCTGCCAGGCGGCGGCGAAGCGCTCGGGATCGAGCGGGCTGTCGATCCGGTAGCGGTCCTGCATGTAGTAGATGCCGGTGCCCGGTTCCAGCAGGGTGTGTAACAGCAACCCTTCCTGCATCGGGGTCAGCGGATAGACGTCCTCGATCTCGCCGGCCGGCACCGCCAGGGCGTCCAGTTGCGCCTGGCTCAGTTGCGCCAGCGGGAAGTCGGACGGGGTCAGGCCGCCGGCGCCGTCTTCCAGGCAATGCTCGATCAGCGCCTGCAGTTCGGCGAGATAGGCCTGCGCCAGCTCGTTCACCGTCTGCGCGTCGTAGCGCTCGCGGCTGTAGGTCCAGCGCAGCACCAGCTCGCCGCCGTAGACCTGGCCATCGACGCTCAGCTCGTTGGGCAACGGCGCCTGCTCGTCGTGGATCGGCCCGGTGGGCTGGTCCAGCGGCTGGAACAGGGCGTCGGCGAAGCTCTGGTCGAACTGTCCGAGGTAGTTGAAGGTGATCGGCGCCGTGGGCAGCGCGGCCATCGCCTGGCGCACCGCCGGATCGGCGAGGTAGCGCAGCACGCCGTAGCCGAGGCCTTTGTGCGGCACCGCGCGGAGCTGTTCCTTGATCGCCTTGATCGACTCGCCTGGGCTCTGCGCCGGGGTCAGGCGCAACGGGTAGGCGCTGGTGAACCAGCCGACACTGCGGGTCAGGTCGATATCGTCGAACAGCGCCTCGCGGCCATGCCCTTCCAACTGCACCAGCGTCGACGGCTGCCCGCTCCAGCGGCAGAGCACGCGAGCGAGGGCGGTCAGCAGCAGGTCGTTGACCTGGGTGCGGTAGGCCGCCGGCGCCTGTTGCAGCAATTGCCGGGTACGTTGCGGGTCGAGCCGCAGGCTGACACTTTCCGCCAGCGCCTCGCGGTTGTCGCCCCGCGGGCGGTCGCACGGCCACTCGACCGGCTGCCCACCCAGCCGGGCTTGCCACCAGCCCAGCTCCTCGCGCAGCGATTCACTGCCGGCGTAGGCCTGCAGGCGTCCGGCCCAGTCGCGGAAGGCGCTGGTCTTGGCCGGCAGCGCCGGTTCGGCGCCCTCGGCGAACTGACGGTAGACCTGTTGCAGGTCCTCCAGCAGCACCCGCCAGGACACCCCGTCCACCACCAGGTGGTGGATCGCCAGCAGCAGGCGTTGCTCACCGGCCGGGCCGTCCACCAGCACCGCGCGCAGCAGCGGCCCCTGTTCGAGGTCGAGGCTGCGCTGGGCCTTGGCGAACAGCTCGGCGCATTCGTCGAAGGATTGCACCGGGACGTGCCAGAGCAGTTCCTGTTCGCGCAGCGGACGATGCTGCGCCAGCCACTCGCCGTCGACCTGGCGGAACGCCAGGCGCAGGGCATCATGCTGTTCGACCAGGCGTTGCAGGGACTTGCGCAGCAGACCGAGGTCAATGGCCTGCCGCGGCTGCAACAGCAGCGCCTGGTTCCAGTGTTCGCGGCGCGCCAGCGGCAGGTCGAAGAACCAGTGCTGGATCGGCGTCAGCGCGCTGTCGCCCTGCACCGGCCCCTGCTCGGCCTGGCTGGCCTGGCTGTGCCGGGCCACCGCGGCGAGGCTCTGCACGGTCTGGTGCTGGAACAGGTCGCGGGGACTGAAGTGGATGCCGAGCTGGCGGGCGCGGCTGACCACCTGGATCGACAGGATCGAATCGCCGCCCAGTTCGAAGAAGTTGTCGCCGAGACCTACCCGCTCGACGTTCAGCACCTCGCGCCAGACCCCGGCCAGTTGCTGCTCCAGCACGCTGCGCGGGGCCTCGTAGGCCTGCCGGTTGAGCGCCGGGTCGGGCGCCGGCAGCGCGCGGCGGTCGAGCTTGCCGTTGGCGGTCAGCGGCAAGCTGGCGAGCAACAGCAGGTGGGCCGGCACCATGTAGTCCGGCAATTGCTGCTTGAGATGCGTTTTCAGCGCCTCGCGCAGCGCCGCCTGGGCGTCCTCGTCCTGCTCGGCCACCGCGCTGGCGACATAACCGGCCAACTGCTTGCCGCTCGGGCTGTCGAGCGCCAGGACCAGCGCTTCGCGAACCTGCGGATGCTCCAGCAGGCGCGCCTCGATCTCGCCCAGTTCGATGCGGAAGCCACGGATCTTCACCTGGTGGTCGATGCGGCCGACATATTCCACCTGGCCGTTGTCGCACAGGCGCACCAGGTCGCCGGTGCGGTACAGGCGGCCGCCCTCGGCAGCGAAGGGATCGGGCACGAAGCGCTCGGCGCTGAGCGCCGGACGCTCATGGTAGCCGCGCGCCAGGCCGGCGCCGCCGACGTAGAGTTCGCCGGTCGCGCCCTGCGGCACCAGGGCCAGGTCGGCATCCAGGATGTAGGCGACCCGCGCGCCGACCACGCTGCCGATCGGCACGCTGGCGGCACCCTCCTCCAGTCGTTCGGGAGCCAGGCAGGCCAGCGGCATGACCACCGTCTCGGTCGGTCCGTAGGCATTGAAGAACGACGCCGGGGCGAAGGCCTGGCGAATCCGTTGCAGGTGCTCGCCGGTCAGCGCTTCGCCGCCGGTGATGCACATGCGCACCGGCAACTGCCGGCCCTGGCTCTCCAGCCACTGGGCGAGCTGGCTGCCGTAGCTCGGGGTGAAGCCGAGGATGCTCACGCCCTCCGCGCGGATCAGCTCGCAGATTTCCTCCGCGCCCCACTGGCCCTGGGCCCGCAGCACCACGCGGGCGCCGCACAGCAACGGGGCCAGCAGGCGCTCGCTGGCAGCGTCGAAGTTGATCGAATAGAAGTGCAGTTCGCAATCCTCGGCGCGCATGCCGAAGCACTCGATCACCGCGGCGCAGTGCATGGCGATCTCGCCGTGGGAGACCGCCACGCCCTTCGGCTTGCCGGTGGAGCCGGAGGTATAGATCAGGTAGGCCTGGTGCTGCGGCCCGCTCAGCGCTGCCAGCGGCGCGGGGTCCTCGGCGTCCAGCGCCGGGCCGTCCTCCTCGAGGCACCAGCGCGCCACGCCCGCCGGCAGCTCGCCGAGGGCCTCGAACAGCGCCGCGTGGCTGAGCAGCAGGCGTACGCCGCTGTCCTCGATCATGTATTGCAGGCGCTCCAGCGGATATTCCGGGTCCAGCGGCACGTAGGCGCCGCCGGCCTTGAGGATCGCCAGCAGGCCGACGACCATCTCCAGCGAACGCTCCAGGGCCAGGCCGACCCGCACTTCCGGGCCGACGCCGTGACTGCGCAGGACGCGCGCCAGACGGTTGGAGCGGGCATCGAGTTCGGCATAGCTCAGGGTCTGTCCGGCGAAGGTCAGCGCCGGGGCCTGGGGGCTGGCCGCCACGCGGGCGGCGAACAGGCCATGGAGGGTGTCCTGGAGCCCTGCCTCGCCGGCCGTGCCGGCGAGCAGCAGTTGCTTCCGCTCCTCGGCGGCGAACAGCGGCAATTCGGCAATGCGCCGCTGCGGGTCGCCCAGCAGCGCCTCCAGCAGGTTCTGCCAGTGTCCGGCCATCCGCGCGATGCGCGGTTCGTCGAACAGGTCGCGGCTGTAGGTCAGGCAGCAGCCGAGGCGCTGGTCGAGGTCGGTGACCTCAAGGTTGAGGTCGAACTTGGTCGCCCGCGCATCGTTGGCGATGTACTCGACGGTCATCCCGGCCAGTTGCCGGGTTTGCTGGAACTCCCAGCGCTGGACGTTGCACATCACCTGGAACAACGGGTTGTAGGCGGCGCTGCGCGGAGGTTGCAGGGCTTCCACCAGGTGGTCGAACGGCAGGTCCTGGTGCGACTGGCCATCGATCACGGTCTGCCGCACCTGCTCAAGCAGCTCGCCGACGCTCATCTGTCCGTCGAGCCGGCAGCGCAGCACCTGGGTATTGAGGAAGGCGCCGATCAGCCCTTCGCTCTCCGGGCGGATGCGGTTCGCCACCGGCGCGCCGATACGCAGGTCCTGCTGGCCGCTGTAGCGGTAGAGCAAGGCCGCAAGGGTGGCGGTCATGGTCATGAACATGGTCAGCCCGCAGGCGGCGTTGAAGCGACGCACGCGCTCGGCCAGCTCGGGGCTCAGGTCGAAGCGGTAGAGGTCGCCCTGGTGGCTCTGCACCGGCGGGCGTGGCCGGTCGCCCGGCAGTTCGAGCAGCGGATGCTCGTTGCCCAGCTGGGCCTTCCAGTAGTCGAGCTGGCGCTGGCGCTCGCCGCTCTCCAGCCACTCGCGCTGCCACACGCTGTAGTCCAGGTACTGGACCGGCAACGGCTCCAGCGGCGATTCGCGGTCGTCGAGGAAGGCCTCGTAGAGCGCGCCCAGTTCGCGGGCGAAGATGTCCATCGCCCAGCCTTCGGTGACGATGTGGTGCAGGGTCACCACCAGGTAGTGCTCGCGCTCGGCCATCTTCACCATGCAGACCCGCAGCAACGGCCCGCTCTCAAGGTCGAAGGGCCGGTGCGCCTCGCTGTCGGCGAGGGTCTGCAGGTGCTGCTGGCGGCTGTCGCGGTCGAGCGCGGAGAAGTCCTGCCAGTCCATGTGCAGGCCGCCATCGCCGTGCACGCGCTGTACCGGCACGCCGTCGACGCTGGGGAACGTGGTGCGCAGGGTCTCGTGGCGCTGCACCAGGGCCTGTAGCGCGGCCTCGAAGCGCGCCACGTCCAGCGGCCCGCTCAGGCGTGCCAGGCCGCCGACGTTGTAGGCCGGGCTGTCCGGCTCCAGTTGCCAGAGGAACCACATGCGCTGCTGCGAGTAGGACAGCGGCACCGGCTGCTCGCGGTCGATGCGGCGGATCGCGCCGTGGCTGTCGGTACGTCCGGCGGCCTGGGCTGCGCGGACCTGTTCGCAGAAGGCCTCCAGTTCGCTGGCCTCGAACAGCGCGCGCAACGGCAGTTCGACGTCGCAGGCCTGGCGGGTGCGCGAGACGATGCGGGTGGCCAGCAGGGAATGCCCGCCGAGCTCGAAGAAATCGTCGCGCAGGCCGACCCGCGGCAGGCCGAGCACTTCGCTCCAGATCACGGCGATGCGCCGTTGCAGCTCGGTCCGCGGCTCGACGTGCTCGCGCTGCTGCCAGACCGGCTCCGGCAGCGCCCGCGTATCCAGCTTGCCGCTCGGGCCGAGGGGCATCTGCGCCAGGCGCATCAACTGCGCCGGGACCATGTATTCCGGCAGTTCGGCCTGTAGCGCGGCGCGCAGACGCTGGTTCTGCTCGGCTTCCGCCTCGGCGCCGACAGCGCCAGTGTAGTAGCCGACCAACTGGCTGCCGGCCACGCCTTCGCGGATCACCACTACCGCCTGGGCCACCCCCGGCTGCGCCAGCAGGCGTGCCTGGATTTCCTCCGGCTCGATGCGGAAGCCACGCAGCTTGACCTGCTGGTCGAGGCGGCCGAGGTATTCCAGCACGCCGTCGGCGTTCCAGCGCGCGCGGTCGCCGGTGCGGTACAGGCGCTCGCCAGCGGCCGAGAGCGGATCGGCGACGAAGCGCTCGGCGCTCAGCGCCGGGCGCCCCAGGTAGCCGCGGGCCAGGCCCAGGCCGCCGATGCACAGCTCGCCGGCGACGCCGGCCGGCAGCAGGTTGAACTCGGCGTCCAGCACGCGGCAGAGCACGTTGCCCAGCGGTCGGCCGATCGGCGAACGCTCGCCGTCTTCCGCGCGGCACTGCCAATGGGTGACGTTGATGGCGGTCTCGGTCGGCCCGTAGCGGTTATGCAGGGCCACCGCCGGCAGGCGTTGCAACACGCGGTTGCGCAGCTCCGCCGGAAGCGCCTCGCCGCCGGAGAACAGGCGGCGCAGGCTGCCGCAGGCGGCGACGCCGGGTTCGTCGATGAACAGTTGCAGCAGCGGCGGCACGAAGTGCAGCGTGGTCACCCCGAACTGCCGCACCAGTTCCACCAGGCGCGCCGGATCGCGGTGCTCGCCGGGGGCGGCGAGGACCAGCCGGCAACCAGTGACCAGCGGCCAGAAGCACTCCCACACCGACACGTCGAAGCTCACCGGCGCCTTCTGCATCAGCACGTCGTCGCCGTCGAGGGCGTAGGTGGCCTGCATCCATTGCAGGCGCTCGGCCAGCGCCGCGTGGGTGTTGCCCACGCCCTTCGGCTGGCCGGTGGAGCCGGAGGTGTAGATGACGTAGGCGAGATTGTCGCCGTGCAGGTGCAGGCCCGGTGCCTGGCTCGGCCAGTTGTCGAGCTTGAGGCTGTCCAGGCAGATCGGCGTGACGCCCTCCGCGCCAGGCAGGCGCTCGAACAGATGGGCCTGGGTCAGCAGCAACTCGACGCCGCTGTCGGCGAGCATGTAGGCCAGGCGTTCGCTGGGGTAGTCCGGGTCCAGCGGCACGTAGGCGCCGCCCGCCTTGACGATCGCCAGCAGACCGACCAGCAGTTGCGGCGAACGCTCGGCGCAGATCGCTACCCGCACGTCCGGGCCGACGCCCTTGTCGCGCAGGTAGTGGGCCAGGCGGTTGGCCCGGGCGTGCAGTTCGGCGTAGCCGAGGCTGCCGCCGTCCCACTCCAGGGCGACGCGTTCGGCGGACTGCACCAGTTGCCGCTCCAGCAGCTCCGGCAGCCAGGCGCGCGCCGGCTCGCAGGGCGCGCTGCCCCATTCGGCGAGGTGCGCCGCCTGCTCGGCGTCGACCAGGGCGATATCGCCGAGGCAGCGCTGCGGGTCTTCCGCGACCTGGCGCAGCAGCTCCAGGTATTGCGCGGCGAAACGCCGGATGCTGGCCTCGTCGAAGAGGTCCGCGGCGTAGTCGAAATTCAGGGTCAGGCGACCGCGAGCGTCCTCCTCGCTCTGCAGTTGCAGGTCGAACTTGGCTTCGCGGCTGTGCCAGGGCAGCTCGTCGGCGAGCAGGCCGGGCAGCCGGCGCAACGCCGACAGGTCGCGCTGCTGGTGGTTGAACAGCACCTGGAACAACTGGCCGCCCTGGCCGCAGGCCGCGAGCACCTGGTCGAACGGCAGGTCCTGGTTGGCCTGGGCGCCGAGGGTCGCCTCGCGAGCCTCGCCGAGCAATGCGGCGAACGGCTGGCGCGCCCGGGGCGTGCCGCGCAGGACCAGGGTGTTGATGAAGAAGCCGACCAGCCCCTGGGTCTCCAGGCGCTGGCGGTTGGCGCTGGGCACGCCGATGCGGATCTCGCCCTGCCCGCTGTGGCGATGCAGCAGCGCCTGGAACGCCGCCAGCAGCCACATGAAGACACTCGCCTCATGGTCCAGCGCGGCCTCGCGGATAGCCCGCGCCAGGGCTTCGTCGACCCGCAGGCTGTAGCGCGCGGCGGGCGACGCCTGGCGCGCCGTGCGCGGATGGTCGGTGGCCAGTTCCAGCACCGGCGCCGTGTCGCCCAGGCGTTCCCGCCAGTAGGCCAGTTGGCGGGCGCCCTCGCCCGCGTCCAGCCACTGCCGTTGCCAGGCAGCGAACTCGGCGTAGTGCAGTTCCAGCGGCGCCAGGTCGGCCGGCTGGCCGCCGCAGGCTTCGGCGTAGAGCCGCGAGAATTCGTCGAGCAGCAGGTTCAGCGACCAACCATCGGCGACGATGTGATGCAGGGTGACCCAGAGCTGGTGCTCCTGTTCGTCCAGGCGCACCAGGCTGACCCGCAGCAGCGGCCCCTTTTCCAGGTCGAACGGCTGCTGCGCCTCGGCTTCGCGGCGCTGCGCGGCAGCCGCGGCGCGTTCGTGCTCGGCCAGCGCGGCGAGGTCGACGAACTGCCAGGCGAACTCGCCCCGCTCGTCGATACGCTGCAAGGCCGCGCCGTCGCGCTCGAGGAAACGCGTGCGCAGCGCTTCGTGGCGTTCGACCAGGCGCTGGAAGCTGGCGCGCAGCGCCGCTTCGTCCAGCTCGCCGCGCAGGCGCAGGCCGCCGGGGATGTTGTAGGCGGCGCTCTGCGGATCGATCTGCCAGGTCAGCCAGAGACGCTGCTGCGCCGCCGACTGCGGCAGGTCGACACCGCGCGGCAGGTGCGCCATCGGTGCCTCGGCCGGCAGGCCGGCGGCCAGTTGGCGGGCCACCGTGGCGCTGAAGGCCTGCAGGGTCGGCGCCTCGAACAGTTGGCGCAGGTCGAGGGCGACGCCGAGACTGTCGCGCACCTGGGCGACCACCTGGGCGGCGCCGATGGAATTGCCGCCAAGCAGGAAGAAGTGATCGCGCGGCGCTACCTGCGCCACGCCCAGCCGGGCCTTCCAGATCTCGCCGATGCGTGCCAGCAGTTCGTCGTCGCCTGCCGGCGGCTGCGCCTCCTGCACGGCCTGGAGGCCGGGAAACAGCGCATAGCTGTCCAGGCTGCCGTCTTCCAGGCGCAGGCGGCAGGCGGAACGTTGCAGCTTGCCGCTGGACGTCTTCGGCAAGGCGCCGGGATTGAGCAGCGCCACCACCTTCGGCGCTTCCTGGTAGGCCTCGGCCACCGCCTGGCGGATCGAGTCGATCAGCTCCTGGGCCGGCACCGATTTCTGGACGCCGCGACCGATCTCGGCGGCGATGCCGATGCCCTCCTCGCCATCGACCGTGACCGCAAAGGCCGCGACCCTGCCCTTGCGCGCCGACGGCACCTCGCTCTCGACGGTGCGCTCGATGTCCTGCGGATAGAGGTTGTGGCCGCGGACGATGAGCATGTCCTTCAGGCGCCCGGTGACGAACAGTTCGCCGTCGCGGAGGAAGCCGAGGTCGCCGGTGCGCAGCCAGGTGCGCCCGTCACGCTCGACGAAGGTCTTCGCCGAGGCTTCCGGGTTGCGCCAGTAGCCGTGGGCGATGCTCGGCCCGGCGGCCCAGATCTCGCCGACGTTGTCGTCGCCGAGGACCTCGCCGCTCGCCGCGTCGACGATCAGCACGGCGTGTTCCGGCTGGCTGCGGCCGCAGCACATCAGCACGCTGCCTGCGCCTTCGGCGATGCGGTTGCGCGCCAGCGCCTCGCCATCCACCGCCAGGGCGGGAATGCCCTGGCCGCGCTGGCCGCCGGTGACGAACAGGGTCGCCTCGGCGAGGCCGTAGCAGGCGAAGAAACTGGACGCCTCGAAGCGGCTGGCGGCGAATTTCTCGGCGAAGCGTTCCAGGCTGTCCTGGCGGATCGGCTCGGAACCGGAGAAGGCTACCCGCCAGCCGCTCAGGTCGAGACGCTGCAGGGCCGACTCGGCGACCCGCTCGCTGCACAGCCGGTAGGCGAAATCGGGACCGCCGCTGACGGTGCCGCCGTACTGGCTGATGGCTTCCAGCCAGCGCACCGGACGTTCGAGGAAGTAGCGCGGCGACATCAGCACGCAGGGTACGCCGCTGAAGATCGGTTGCAGCAGGCCGCCGATCAGGCCCATGTCGTGGTACAGCGGCAGCCAGCTGACGATCACGTCGTCGGCACCGATGCCGAAGCCTCGGCGGATCAGCACCTCGTTGGCGACCAGGTTGCCATGGCTGACCTGCACGCCCTTGGGCAATGCGGTTGAACCGGAGGTGTACTGGAGGAAGCCGATGTGCTCGGGACGCACTTGCGGCTCGTCCCAGGCCTCGGCAACGGCCGGGTCCAACTGGTCGACGCAGAGCAGTTGCGGGGCGTTGGCGGCGGACAGTTGCGCGTTCATCTGCAGCAATGGCTCGCGCAGGTCAGCGGTGGTCAGGACCAGGCGCGGCTCGGCGTCGGCGATGATCGACAACAGGCGTTCCTGGTGATGGCGGCGCGCCGATTCCGGCGGGTAGGCCGGCACCGCGATGACCCCGGCATACAGGCAACCGAAGAACGCCGCGACGTAGTCGGGGCCGCTGGGAAACAGCAGTACCGCGCGATCGCCCAGCTGCGCATGGGCCTGCAGGGCCGCGGCGATGCTCCGCGCGCGCAGGTCGAGATCGCGATAGCTGAGGACCACGCCTTCGCCATCGTCCTCGGCGAGGAAGCGCAGCGCCAGGCGCTCGGGCTCCTGGACAGCGCGGCGACGCAGGGCCTGGACCAGGGTGGTGGGAAGTTCGAAGGCGTCCATCATGTGTTTTCCTGCCTGAATTCGGCTTGCAATCGAGTTCTAGTGAGTCCCGGAAACAGTCGTCGCGGCCGCCCCTCAACTGGCGGCGCGCATGCTTCCCCGGACCTTGTCCTTGTGCCAGCGCAGCAGATGCTGGCCGGCGTAGCGACGCAGCAGGCGCAGCAACTGCCCCTGCTGTTCACGGATGAAAAAGTGCTGCCCGTCGAGCAGGTCGAGGGTGAAGTCGCCCCCGGCCTCATGCAGCCAGCCGAGCAACTCGGCGCTGCGCAGGCTGTCCTCGCGTCCGCCGAACAGGTGCAGCGCCGCGTCCAGCGGCCCATGCGCCTGGTAGCGGTAGCTGCCGGTGACGAGAAAGTCCGCTCGCACCACTGGCAACAGCATCTGCATCAGCGACGGATCGTTGAGGACGGCCTCCGGAGTACCCCGGTAGTCGCGCAACGCGGCAACCAGTTCGGCGTCGGCCTTGGCGCGCCGGTAGCCGCTGACATCGTTTTCGGCGGGCGGGGATACACCGGAGAGGAATAGCGCCAGCGGCCCTTCGAGGCCGCGCCGACGCATGGCATGGGCCAGTTCGAAGGCCAGCAGCCCGCCCAGGCTGTGGCCGAAGAAGGCGTAGGGAGAAGCGCTATCGAGGGTGCCTTGCAGCTCGCCGGCCAATTGCGCGACCAGGCTGGCGGCATCGGTATGCAGGGCCTCGCCGAAGCGAAGGCCGCGCCCCGGCAATTCCAGGGGCAGCAAGCGGATCCAGCCCGGCAGGCTGGGCTGCCAGCGGCGGAACAGCGTGGCGCTGGCCCCCGAATAAGGCAGGCAGAACAATTGCAGGGAAACGGCCGGGCTCACCTGCCGACCTCCTTGCGCCGCTGTCGTGGCCCTCGTCCGGGGCAGAGCGCTTTCCCATGATCGATCGGCATTTCCGTCTCCTGCTGCGCACGCCGGGGCGCCGGGCACCTGCCCGCGCTGTCACAGAGGGGAACGGATAACAACGGCAAATAATTAGCGCATGTAACCGCAATCTCCGGGCAACCGCGGAGCATTGCGCGAAAGGACGCCAACCCCTATCCATTCTGATGGGTTGTGCCCGGCGCTATCGCCGCATCGGCGATAGCGATGTACGCCATGGAGCAGCCGGGAACGGTTGTCGCAGCGCCTTCGCGCAGTTCTTGCGCGGAACGCCGGCAGGAGCGGCGAGGCGGTCAATACCGATTTCTAACTAGCTGATTCCTAAAGATTATTAAAAAAATTTCGTCTGCGACGCATGACTGCAACATTGGCGCGGCCATCCTTCTGAAACGCCGAAGAATTTCTCCCCTCCATCATTCGCAGCGGCTATTTGCCAGCATGCGGACCATTCACGAATAAAGGTGAGATTGGTTATTTCTTCGTAATTGACAATCATTATCATTCAACATAATTTGTTGCGCCATGTGTGGGTCTTACCCCACCGCCAGTGCTCTGCAGCCCCCTCCGCAGCAAGGTGATTTCCATGTCGGAACAACTGTCTACCCGCAGATGCGATACCCCGCTCCTCCAGGCATTCGTCGATAACCGTACGATCCTGGTGAAGATCGCCGCCCGCATTACCGGTTGCCGCTCGCGAGCCGAAGATGTGGTCCAGGATGCGTTCTTCAGGCTCCAGTCGGCGCCGCAGATCACTTCGTCGTTCAAGGCACAGCTCAGCTACCTGTTCCAGATCGTCCGCAACCTGGCCATCGACCACTACCGCAAGCAGGCGCTCGAACAGAAATACTCGGGGCCGGAGGAAGAAGGCCTGAACGTGGTGATCCAGGGCGCCTCGCCGGAAACCTCGCACATCAACTACGCGACCCTCGAACACATCGCGGATGCCCTCACCGAGCTGCCCAAGCGCACCCGCTACGCCTTCGAGATGTACCGCCTGCACGGCGTGCCACAGAAGGACATCGCCAAGGAACTGGGCGTCTCGCCGACCCTGGTCAACTTCATGATCCGCGACGCCCTGGTGCACTGCCGCAAGGTCACCGCCGAGCGCCAGGGCGACAATCTGGCGAACCTGAGCGCGCGTCGCTGAGACACAGGGGCAGGCATTGCGCCTGCCCGTTTCTCTATTGGCGTCCGCCGGACGCCTCGAGCTTCTTCCCGCCCCGTCAGGCCAGACGACAGCGCTCGAAGAACCGTTCGCGGCCGATGATCATCAGCGCCGCCCGCTTGTGCGGAAAGTCGAACTCCTTCTCGCAGTGGAAGCACAGGTTGTGCATGTGACCGATCATCCGCGCGTTATCTGCGCGCGGTTCCGCCACCACTCGCTGCGAGCGCGGGTCGTCGAGAAACAGGTAGTGGACCAGTGCCGATAGCCAGCAGGCGACCTTGTGCGGACCCCGGTGGGCCTCCTCGCCGACCAGCATGTGGATCCCGCGGTCGTAGTCTTCGGCCACGTAGAACGGCGCGATGCGATCCTCCTTCGCCCAGTAGGCCTCGAAATAGGCGAAGGGCTCATCGTCGAAACAGCCGATGAGCCCCAGTGCATGAGGATCCGCCTCGAGCTGGCGCAAACGCTCGCGATGTTGTTCCAGGCTTCCATCTTCCTGCCAGAACTCCGCCACCCTGGGCGAGTTCTGCCAGCGATGAAAACGCTCCAGGTCCCTCTCGATGTCCAGGGTACGCAAGGATATCCAGCATCCCAATCGCGCATCGAAGCGCCGGTAGACCTCTCCCCTGGGCTTCGGCCGGCGCAGCGGATGACGCTTTCCATCGGTAAGTTGCATCGACTGGGGATAGCACGGCTGGGCAAGCGGCAGCCAGGGCCATGGCAACTGCCAGAACCGGCCCCTCTCGCAGACATAGGTGCCCGCTGCGGCGGCTCCTGTCAGCATCCCCTTCGCCAGGGACTCTTCGGGTTCCCAGGACAGCGACCAGACGAGCCGCTGGCAATCCGGATCGCGGGCGAACAGCCAGTAGCTGGCGGCCCACAACGCATGCTCGGCATCGCCGCCGGGAAGCTCCTCCACCGCCAGCCGTATTTCCGTGTCTGTGCGCTCCAGGCGCAGGCGCAACAGCAACGCACCATCCAGGGCAAGGCTGAGCCGGCTATCGGTTTCGTCGCCACTCAAACGCTGCCCGCCAGGCAACGGCAATACAGTCAGGGAATTCAACAGGGGCATGATCGGACTCGAGACACGGAGTTGTTCTCAGAGGAACGTCATGTGAAGGAGGAAATTTAAGCGCGCGCGAGCCAGGCGGCAACGCGCGCGTCGAGGCGCCAGCGTCATCCAGAGGCGCGGCCGGAGGAACAAGGAAGAACCCGAGTGAGCGAAGTACGCGGCGCCCACTGGCTCAGTAGACTTCCGGCACGATGATCTCGCCGGGCGTCGGATGCCTGACGTAATCGGCGTGGCGCAGGCGCTCCGGCAGGTGTACCGGCGGCTGCGGAACTTCCCGGTAGGGCATCTGCTGCAACAGGTGGTGGATGCAATTCAGCCGCGCGCGCTTCTTGTCGTCGGCCTGTACCACCCACCAGGGCGCCTCGGGGATGTGGGTGCGTTCGAGCATGGTTTCCTTGGCCTTGGTGTAGGCCTCCCAGCGCCGCCGCGACTCCAGGTCCATCGGGCTGAGCTTCCACTGCTTGAGCGGATCGTGGATACGGCTGAGGAAGCGCAGGTGCTGCTCGGCGTCGGAGATGGAGAACCAGTACTTGAGCAACTGGATGCCCGAGCGCGCCAGCATCTTTTCGAACTCCGGCACGCTGCGGAAGAATTCCTCGTATTGTTCGTCGTTGCAGAAACCCATGACCCGCTCGACCCCGGCGCGGTTGTACCAGCTGCGGTCGAACAGGACGATCTCGCCGCCGGCCGGCAGGTGCGAGACGTAGCGCTGGAAATACCACTGGGTCTGCTCGCGGTCGTTCGGCGCGGGCAGCGCGGCGACCCGGCAGACCCGAGGGTTGAGGCGCTGGGTGATGCGCTTGATCACGCCGCCCTTGCCCGCCGCGTCGCGTCCCTCGAAGAGAATCACCACCTTGTGCCCGGTGTGCACCACCCAGTTCTGCAGTTTCACCAGTTCCCGTTGCAGGCGGAACAGTTCGCGGAAATAGCGGCGCCGACTCAATTCGCCGGGCGCATCCTCCTGCTCGGGACCGAACAGCTCGTCCAGGTTCAGCTCGTCGTCGAGCAGTTCCTGCTCCAGCTCTTCGTCGTGTCGATCGAGCCAGTCGCGACCGATGCGGCCCGAGGTATCGCCATAGGAGTCCATGCGCTGCTCTCCACGTCATGCCGAAATACCGCGAATGCTAGGCGTGTCTTCATGACGGTTTGGTGACGGTTCGATGAAAACGTAGCGATCGCCCGCCGTCGAAAACAGTCGAAAGGTCACTGAAAGTCAGAAAATTCCCTAATCATTTGAATGACTTGGCCTAAGCTGGCCAGCCTCTCCGCACTTTCCACATGCTCCGCGCACCCCGGCGACCGCCGGGGCGAACCGCGCCCTTGCGGCGCCATTGATCGGAGATCAACCATGCAAGCGTTTTCCAAACAGCAACTCATCGATGCGCTGAACGCCCAGAGCAGCGACCTGGCCACCCTGCAGAGCCTGGTCATGGGCCTCTACCTGTGGATTCGCGACAGCCATGGCCAGGCCAGCGTCGATGCGGCCTTCCAGCGCGCCCGCGAGGAGGCCAGGCAATTCCACCAGCAGAGCGGCAACCAGGCTGACGAGCGATTGATCCTGCACCTGGCGGAAATCGTCCGCGAACAACCCTGAGCCATGACCGGCACAGACTGACCGGTTCGGCCTGACTCAAGGCCGCAAGGCAGTCCCGGGCGCCGCGGAATCGACTTTCGCGGTGTCCTCCGCGGGCAGCACCCGGATGGTCGCGGTCACGCCGGCGCGCAAGGTGTTGCGCTGGCGATAGGCGGGATCGATGGCGATGCGCACCGGAATTCGCTGGGCCAGCTTGACCCAGGTATAGCTCGGGTTGATGTTCGCCAGCAGGCGCGAGCCCTCGGCATTCTCCCGGTCGGTGATGGCATGGGCGATGCTCTGCACGCGCCCGTCGAAGCGCTCGCCGCTCATCAGTTCCACCCGCGCCCGGCTGCCAACGTGGATGCCCGGCAACTTGGTCTCCTCGAAGTATCCGCTGACATAGAACGAATCGCGGTCCACCAGCGCCAGCAATGGCACCCCGGCGTGGGCGTAGTCGCCCTCGCGGGTCTGCAGGTTGGTCACGTAGCCGCTGACCGGGGCGCGCACCTGGGTACGTTCGAGGTCGAGACGGGCCTGCTGCAAGGCGGCTTCGGCAAGCTCCACGTTGGCCTGGGCCAGGCCGAGGCTGGCCTGGTTCCTCAGCAACTCGGCCTGGGCCAGGCTGACGTCGGTCTGGGCCTTTTCGTTCTCTTCCACCGATAGCATCGAGCGCTTCTGCAATGCCGAGCGCCGTTGCGCCTCGCTGCGGCGCTGGCGCAACTGGGCCTGGCTGGCCTCGATCGCCGCGCGCGACTCGCCCAGCGCCGCCCGCGCCACGTTCACCGCGCGCTCGGCGCGCAGCACCGCCAGTTCATAGCGCGCCGGATCGATGCTGAGCAGCAGCTCGCCCTTCTCCACGGGCTGGTTGTCGCTCAGCGGCAACCGGGTGATCAGCCCGGAAACGTCCGCCGACAGCGTCACCACATCGGCGCGGACCCGCGCGTCACGGGTCCAGGGCGTGCGGGTGTAGCGTTCCCAGGCGAGGAACACCAGCGCCGCCGCCACCAGCACCGCCAGCAGGGTGGCCAGGCGCGGCCATTTGCCTTGCAACAGGTTCATCGGGACATCTCTCCCATCCACAGGATCAGACCGGCGCAGATCGCGCAGTACAACGCGCCCTGGAACAGCGCTTCGTGCCAGACCCGCTGCAACACGCCGAGGCGCCGCAACAGCGGGTTGAGCAGCAGCAGGATCAGCCAGGCCAGCAGCAGCGCCTGGGCGATCGGCGGCAGGTAGGCGCCCCCGACCTCGACATCAGCGGGCATGTCCGCCCTCCTCTTCTGGTTCTTCGACGACCGCCGGTGCGCCGCGGTCCTCCTCCAGCAACGTCCGATAGCGTTGCAGCGACTGCTGCAGGATCAGTACCGCGACATTCATGATGAAGCGCTGCCGCGTCGCCCCGAGGTCCTTCGACGGCTGCGCCAGCAAGGCCTCCAGGCCCCGGCCGAAACGCCGCAGGGCGGCCAGGGCGAGGTCCTGCCGCGGGGCGTCCGCGCCGCCGGCTATGTAGGCGGCGACCTCGCGCAGCGCCTCGCCCAGCAGCGGCTGCAACTCCAGCGGCACCACCCCGGCGTCATGCAGCGGCTCGCGCAGGCGGTTCAACGCCACGCCCATCACCACGCAGCCCAGGGCGCACTGGAAACGTTCCGCCGCAGCCGGCTCCTGGCTCGCCGGCAGCAGGCCGACCATCACCGCCAGGCGATCGATCATCCGCGTCTCGAAGGCGAAGCGCTGCGCCTCGCTGGCCTCGCAGCGCGACATTTCCGCGACGTCCTGGCGCGACAGGTAGAGCAGCCGGCGCAGGCGCGGGTCGGCGCGGAACGGATAGACCAGGGCGAACACCAGCACGGCGAGGACCGCCGCGGCGAGGAAGCCGCCGACGAACTCGAACCACTGCGAAGCGTTGCTGTAGTAGACCGCGATATTCTGCGGCGCCACCATCAGCAAGGTCTCCAGGCCGATGCCCATGGCGATCCCGGCGCTCAGCGGGCTGCTCAGGCCGACCGCGACCACGTACAGCAGCAACGCCATCCACAGCGCCAGCCACTCGAAGTCGGCGGATGCCGGCAACAGCACGAACAGCAGCGCCGCCGAGATCAGGATCGCCAGCAGCAGCCCGCGCAGGAAGTTCTGCGCCGCCAGCAGCGGACGCGGGAAGGTCGCCATCAGCGAGCACATCACGCCGACCAGCAGCAGGCTGCTGAGGGCGCCGTTCCAGGCGCTGGTGATCCACAGCCAGGCGGCGCAGGACAAGGCGACGAAAGCGCGCACGGCGTTCATCGAGGCCAGCGCCCAGTCCAGGTGCAGCGCCTGCGCCTGGCCACGGCGGTAGAAACTGCTGGCCTGGCGGCCGGACTGGATCGCATCGTTGAGTTCGAGCACTTCGCCCAGGCGCTGGAACAGCCGCGCGTATTCCCAGCGCAGGATCGCCACCTGCGGGCGCAGCGCCGGGCTCAGCGCCTCGTCGTAGGACTCCGCGCGCGTCGCCGCGGCATCGAAGGCCTGGCGCACCGCCTGGAACTCCTCCAGCACCTCGGAGGGTACCGCCCGCCCCTGCTCGGCCAGCGCGTCCAGCACCCGCAATGCACGATCCAGCAGCGCCTGGATATCCGCCGGCAACGGCCCGACCCAGTGCGCCCGCACCAGCAGGCGATGCTGGCGCAGCAGCAACAGCCGCGAGGCCATCAGCACCAGCAGGTTGCCCAGCAACTGCACCAGGCCATCGGCGCGGCGCAGGTTCGGCGCGTCGAAATAGAGGTGCCGGCGCAGGCCGTCCAGCGCGGTGATGCTGGCGACCAGTCGCATCTGCCGCTGGTTGAACGACTCGTCGCCCTCGTCGCCGCGGATCACCGCCGCGGCGTGCCGCGCGGTACTGCGGATCAGGCCATCGACCTGGGCGAAGTAGCCCTTCGCCACCGCCTGCGGACGCGCGCTGAGCAGGCTGACCAGGGCCACGCAGGCGACGCCCAGCAGGGTCTCGGTGAGCCGCACCACGGCGAGCATGAAGGTGTTTTCCGGATCGGGAATCGACAGCACGGCGACGATCACCGCGGTGAAACCGCTGAGCACGAAGGCGTGCGAATCGGTGTAGCGCAGCAAGGTGCCGCCGGCGGTGCAGAGCGCCAGCCAGAGTCCCAGGGCGACGAAGAACGGCAACGGTTGCTGGGCGAACAGCGCCATGATCAGCACCGCCACCACGGCGCCGGCGAAGGTACCGACGACCTGGGCGAAGCTGCGCTTTAGAGCCATCCCGGCCAGCGGCTGGCTGACGATGACCACGGTCATCAGCGCCCACTTCGGCTGCTCCAGGTCGAAGAGGAAGGCCAGGTAGAGGGTCAGCAGCCCGGCGGCGACGGTGCGCAGGGCGAACAGCAGGGTTTCCCGCGGCGGCCGCCAGAGCAAGCGGGCGTAGAGTTTCAGCCCTTCCATGCCCGGCCCCGCACCTCCAGGCAACGGTTGGCCGCGGACCAGGCGGCGATGAAGCGACTCGACATGCTGGTTTCTCGTTCGGGGTTCATGCGGCGGGTTCGCTTCCAGTCTAGAAGGCGCAAGGAAATCCGTGGCCGCCTACGGGGGCGGGCAGGAGCGGTCGGCCACGGAGCGACGAGTCGCGGCTACAGGGTAAAAGCCCCGACGGCCTTCCCGGTAGCGCGTCCAGGCGAAAACCGTTTTCGCTGAGAACGAACGCTGCGGCGCCTTTCGATTGGGTAAGCTTGCTCAAGGCTGGATCGATTTAGCTTGCGAATCAAGCGGATAGAAAGCCCAAGGAAAACGACCAGGAGGAGCCGAGAATGCGTCGAGCGATTGCCACTGTATCGTGGGCCCACCGATGAGCCTGCGTTTCGACGATATCGAAGCCTTCCTCAACGTCGCCGAACTCAACAGCGTGACGTCGGCGGCCGAGCGCATGAGCCTGTCCAAGTCGGTGATCAGCAAGCGTGTCAGCGATCTCGAACGACGCCTCGGCGTCCGCCTGCTTTATCGCACCACGCGCAACGTCGAGCCGACCGAGGCCGGGCATTTCTTCTACAAGGCCGCCAAGGCCTCGCTGCAGGAACTCAACAACGCCGCGGAGATCGTCGCCCTGCGCGAGAACGACCTGTGCGGCGAATTGCGCATCGTCACCCCGATGAGCTTCGGCACCCTCTGGCTGTCGCCGATCATCGCCGACTTCATGAGCCAGCACCCGCGCCTGGAGATCGTCCTGCAGATGGACGACCGCCTCACCGACTTCGAGAAGGAAGGCTACGACCTGAGCATCCGCGTTACCCGCCTGGACGACAGTTCGCTGATCGCCCGGCCGCTGGCCAACAGCCAGCGGGTGGTCTGCTGCAGCCCCGACTACGCGGAACGCCACGGCACGCTGGACACCCTCGAACAACTGATGCAGCACGAGTGCCTGGGCTACAACAACGCCACGCCGAGCCAGGTCTGGACCTTCGAACCAGCGTTCCCCGGCGCCAAGCCCCGTGCCGTCTCGCCACGCGGACGCTTCAGCAGCAACAACGGCCAGGCCATGCGCGACGCCGCCCTGCGCGGCCAGGGACTGGCGTTGCTGCCGCTGTTCATCGTCGCCGAGGACCTCAAGAACGGCCGCCTGGTGGACGCCGCGCCCGGCCTGCGCCCACTCGACGACGTGATCTACGCGATGTATTCGCGGGCGGCGGCGATGTCGCCGAAGGTCAAGGCGTTCATCCAGCATCTCCAGCAGGCGCTGTCGATCCCGCCCTGGGGCAACGGCTGAGCGACCGAACCATTCCCGCGAGGCTCCGGTCAGATACTGGGCATGCGGAGAAGACTCCCAGGAGCCTGTCGTCTCTCCCCCGTCCGGCCACCCGGCCCACAAAGGAGAACTGCCATGATCGTGCGTACCCTGCTCATCGCCGCCGCCCTGCTCGGCGGCACCGCCCAAGCCGCCGAAAGCACCGACCTGTGCGGCGCCAACCTGCAGAAGCTGGACGATATCCTCGCCGTGCGCGGCAAGACCTCGGTCACCGGTGCGCGGGTCACCGAGGTCAAGGAACTCCAGGCCAAGGCCAGGCAGGACCAGGCCAGCGGCGACACCAAGGGCTGCATCACCGCCACCACCCAGGCCCTGCAGATCCTGCAGAACGCCGGGAAGAAATGATCCGCGACAGACGCAAGGCGGATAACCGCAAGCGGTTATCCGCCCTACCCCAATGCAACCCTCCGCAGGGCGAATAGCGCCGCAGGCGTTATCCGCCGACACTCCAGTCCCCGCCCCGACCGCGTCCGATTTCGCTCATTCGAAGCGCAGGCTTTCCCGCACCGCACGGATTTCTGCCTGGCTGGCGTCGTAGGCCTCGGCCAGGCCGGCATAGGACAGCGAATAGGCCGAGGTCTTGCCGGCCGCGGCGAGCAAGGTCTGCTTCATCACCACGGCGCCGCGCTGGCGAATGGTGCAGGTGGTCTCCAGCGCCGCCAGCCCGCCAGTGGTGGACGGCTGCGGCGAGGTGCAGGCGGTCTGCAGGCCGTTGCGCAGGAACTCGATCTGCACCAGCTTGCGCATGTGCCCGAGGACTTTCTCCAGGTTCACTGCCTGCCCGCTCTGCAGGGGCATCCGCGTTACCTCCATCACCAGTGCCTGGGAGCCGTCTGCCTGCAACTTGACCGCGCGCTGGCGCTGGCCGGCGCCGGCCTGGCCGGGCTGCGCGGCGGGCAGGTCGCTGACCTGCCAGCCCGCCGGCCAGCGCGCCATCGACGCCTCGGCCAGGCTCAGCGCGGACAGCGTGCCGACCGCCAGGGCCAGCCAGCGCCAGCCGTTGCGTCGCGTTTGCGCCTGCCTCACGGTGTACCCTCCTCTTCGCGTCCCTCCACGGCCGGCCGGGGCTGCCCGAGGGGCTCCTCGAAACGCAGCAGGCGTCCGGCATTGCCCAGCACCAGCAAGGTGCTGAGGTTGTGCAGCAGCGCCGCGACCATCGCCCCGGCCGCGCCGAGCAGGCCGAAGGCTGCCGCGGCGACGATCGCCAGGGTCCAGCCGAGGCCGATCGCCACGTTGACCTGCAGGGTCCGCCGGCATTGCCGGCTGAGCCGCACGCAGGTGCCGAGGCGGCGCAGGTCGCTGCCGATCAGCACGATATCCGCTGAGGCCAGGGCGATGTCGGCGCCGCCGGCGCCCATTGCCACCCCGACCACACCGGCCTTCAGCGCCAGCGAATCGTTGATGCCGTCGCCGACCACCATCGGCCGGAAACCGCTGCCGATCTCCGCGCCGACCTGGCGCAGCTTGTCCTCCGGCAACGCCTGCGCCACCAGTTGGCGAATCCCCACCTGCTTGGCCACGGCGTCGGCCACCGCCCGGCGATCGCCGGTCAGCAACAGTTGCCGGCCCAGACCCAGTTCGCGCAGATCGGCCAGGGCCTCGGCGGCCTCCGCGCGTACGCTGTCGGCCAGCAGCAGCCAGCCGAGGAAGCGCCCGTCCAGGGCGATTCCGGCGATCGGTCCCTCATGCTCCGGCACCTCGCTGGCGTCGATGCCCAGTTGCTGGAACAGTTCGGGCCGGCCGAGGGCGGCTTCGCCCGCCGCTGTTCGTGCGACCACGCCGAACCCCTGGCGTTCGCGGATATCGCTCAATGGATGATAGGCATCGTGCGCCGCCAGGGCTGCCAGCGCTCGGCTCACCGGATGGCTGCTGGCGGCGCCGAGGCTAGCGGCCAGGCGCAGCACCGACGCCTCCTCGGCGGCATCGGCCAGGCGCAGCGCCTGCAGGCGCAGGCTGCCATGGGTCAGGGTGCCGGTCTTGTCGACCACCAGCGAAGTCAGGTCCGCCAGCTCCTCGAGGAAGGCCGAGCTGCGGATCAGGATGCCATGACGGGCGGCCACGGCGATCCCGGCGATAGCCGTGGCCGGGGCGGACAGCACCAGGGCGCAGGGACAGGCGGCGACCAGCACGGCGAGCATGGCCTGGGCATCGTTGGTGACGAACCAGGTGACCGCGGCGATCAGCAACACCAGCAACATGTACTGCCCGGCGTAGCGCTCCAGCAGGCGGGTGATCGGCGGCTTGGCGCGCTCGGCCTGCTGCATCAGGCCGATCACCTTGCCCAGGGTCGAGGCCTCGCCGGTACGGGTTATCTCGATGCGCAGCAGGCCGTCGAGGTTGATCGCGCCGCCGTAGACCTCCATCCCCGGCACCACCTCGAGCGGCACCGACTCGCCGGTGATCGGCGCGGTGTCGAGACTGGCCTGGCCCTGCAGGACCCGCCCGTCGGCCGGAACCCGGTCGCCGGCGCGCACTTCCACCTGGTCGCCCGCTCGCAGGCTGGCGTTGTCCACCTCGCTCAGGCTGCCGTCGGCCTCGATCCGCCGGGCATGGCTGCGGGTCAGCTCGCCGAGGGCGGCGATGGCCTCCTGGGAGCCGATCACGCTGCGCTCCTCCAGCACGTGGCCGAAGATCATGATGATCGGCAGCAGCGCGGCGGTCAGCAGGTCGCCGCTGGCCCAGGCGCCGAGCATGGCCAGCGCGATCAACTGGTCGGTGACGCCGTGCAGGCTCGGATGCCGCAGGCTGTCCCAGGCCGAGCGGGCCACCGGCAGCGCCACCAGCAGCGACGCGACGCCGAGCAGGATCTGGCTGACCCCGGCCTGGTCCGCCGCCAGCCAGCGCCAGGCCAGGCCGAGCAGCAACAGGCCGAGGGCGAGCATCGCCAGGCTCAGCTGGCGCGCGGCACGGCGCTGCTCGTCGCGGCTGAGCAGGCCGCCGCCGAACGGCAGGTGATGATGGTGATGCGCGCAGCCGCCATGGCTGCCGTGGGCGGTCGGCTCGCTCATGCGCACCTCCCGGGGCGAGCCGCGGCGGCTATTGCGGGAAGCGCGCGTCCGGCCGGCGTACGTAGTCCAGGGCTTCCTTCTCGGTGAGCTCCCAGATCTGCTTGACCTGCCCGTTGTTGTCGCTCTTCAGGCCGACGAAACTGCCCTTGAGCTGGGGCATGCGGCCATAGACGATGAACAGGTTCTGCGCCGTGCGGATGCGCACCGACGGCGCCACCGAATAGCTGACGGTCTTCTTCCCCAGCCCCAGGGTGAGCACGCTGCGCAGCAGGCTCTGCTTGGGCTTCTTCAGGGTGATGACCGGGTACTGCGCGCTGGCCACGAAGCCCACCAGCATGTCGCTCGGCAACTGCCGCGCCAGCGCCTCGCCGCCGCACAGCAACAGCGCCAGCCCGCACAGCAGGGCCCTGCCGGGTGATAGCCGCGCACCGTTGCCCGTGAATGGAATACCGCCTGCCGTCATTGCCCGTCCCGTTCGCCTGGTTGTTCGACTCGGCGCCGCGTTCCGCTGGCGGAAGCGCGTACCGAAGGTTGATGCCGACGCAGGGTAGCCGTTTCACGTTCGCTTGTCCGTCCATTGTTTCACAGCCCGCGAAGGGCACCGTCGGGCAGCGGCTCATTGCTGCCCACCTTGCAGAATCAGGCGGCCATCGTCGCGCGGATCGACGCTGCCGACCGAACCGGCCTTGCCGAGGATCGCCGGCACCCGTTCGCGGTACAGGCGCCAGAGCAGGCCGGCATCGGTCGCGCCCAGCGCCGGGGCCAGGCCAACGATGCTGGCGGTGTCGCGGCGCGCCTGGGCCAGCCGTTCGCCGGCCTCGGCGCGGGCGAGCTGCAGGGTGCGGTCGGCCCCCTCGGTGGCGGCCTGGGTGAGTTTCTCCGCCTCGGTGCGCGCCTTGGCGACGTTCTGCTCGGCCAGTTGGCTGGCGGTCAGCACCGCGTTGAAGGCGCTTACCGCATTGCGCGGCAGGCTCGACTGCACGTCGACCCGCACCACCTGGATGCCCAGCCCGCTGCCGGCCGCGGCCAACGCCGCCAGGCTGTGGTTGATGCCCTGCACCAGGTCGCCGCGCAGGCGTTCGCGGCGCTCGGCGACCGCGCTGTCGTTGCCGAGCAACTCCGGGCGCGCCACCAGGATGGTGTCCAGGTCGCGCGCGGCGCAGACCTGCACGGCGTTGCGCGCCACCAGCCGGTCCAGCGCCGGCAGCACGTGGGCGCCCTGGAGGACGTAGGCGTACGGGTCGTCGACCTTGTAGAACACCCGCACGTCCAGTTGCACCACCCCGGCGTCGCCGGTCAGCAGGTAGCCGGAGCCGGCCAGCGCGTCGCTGGACAGGCTGACGTCGAGATCGGCGCGACGCGCCTGCTCGGAACGCAGCAGGCCCTCGACGCGGCGTTCGATCACCTGTTCGGCGGACGGCAGCAGCACCACCTGCTCCAGCGGCTGCGGCCAGGCCAGCAGCAGGCCGGGACCGGCCAGGCGCTCCAGCGCGCCCAGGCGCAGCACTACGGCGCGGTTCTCCGGGCCGATCTGGCGGACGTTGGAAAACGCCCAGGCCAGCGCCGCCAGGAGGGTCACGCCGAACAGTGCGAGGAACGCCAGGCGTCCGGCCTGCAGCCAGGGGCTGTGCAGCCCCTCGCGCGCTTCGCCGCTCATGGCCGGCGCCTGTTGGCCGGCGCTTCGGCGGGGAACGCCGGCGGCCCGTCGACCAGCACGCGGAACGGTGCGGCATCGGTGCGCAAGACCAGGCGGGTATCGCCGTTGACGATGGTGCCGAGGGTGTCCAGCGAGCGCAGCAGGTTGTACAGCTGCGGCGAACCGGCGTAGGCCTTGCCGTAGATGCGCGCCGCCTCGACCCGCGCCTGGGCCTCGATCTCCGCGGCTTTCACCGAAGCCTCGGCCTGGATCACCCGGGCGTCGCGCTCCGCCGCCGAACGGATCTCCGCGGCCTGGCGACGGCCCTCGGCGGTACGCTCGGTGGCGATGGTCTCGCGCTCGGCGCGCATGCGGTCGACGGTGGCGCCGAGGGTCACCTTGGGCAGGGTCAGGCGCTCGATGCCGACCTGCACCACCTTGACCCCGTAGGTCGCCAGCAACTGATGGTCGATCTGTTCGCGCAGGCGCGCTTCGAAGTCGCCGATACGCACCCGCGACGCCTCGGTATTCACCAGGTCGGCCAGGTCATAGGCGCTGGCGGTGGTTTCCAGCGCCGAGCCGACGAAGGTGCGCAACTGCCGGGCAGCCTCGTCCGGCTGGTTGCGCACCGCGCGCATGAAGCGCTGCACGTTGTCGGCGTCGCCCTGTACCTGCCAGGCCACGTAGGCCTGGACGATGATCCGCAGGCCATCGCGGGTGCCGACGTCCTGCAGGCCGCTGGAGGTGGTGCGCAGGCGCAGGTCGACCGGGATCGCACTCTCGAACGGCAACGGCAGGCGCCAGGCCAGACCCGGTTCGAGCAGGACCCGCGCCGGGTTGCCGAAACGGGTGATGACCATCGCCTCGCCGGAACGCACCTGCACCAGGCAAGCGGCGGCGACGGCGAACAGCACCAGCAGCGCGGCGACCAGCAGCCGGCGCCAGGGCGGCGCGGCCTGTGCGCCATGGCCGTGATCGTGATCGTGATCGTGATCGTGATCGTGATCGTGATGATGCTCGTGGTGGCTGTGCGAGTGGGAGTGACCGAGACTCAAGAGCGCTCTCCTCATGGTGCGGATTGCCCGGCCGCGGACGCCGGAGCGGCGGACGGACGGGACGAAGACGGGGAATCCAGGCGGCCGAGGCCGAAGCTGCGCAGGTCGATGGTCGGCGCGCCGGCGCCGGCGATGCGGTGGTCGATGAGCAGCAGGTTGGCCTTGCCCAGGCCGCGTCCGAGTTGGCGGTAGTAGGCCTCCAGCAGGAAAGCCTGGCCGGCGTCGGCATAGCCTTCCCGCTCGGCGGCGAAGCGCCGGTCGGCGGCCTGCGCGGCGGCCAGGGTCTCGCGGGCCTGCGCGCTGGCCCGGTCGTGCGCCACGCTGGCCTGTAGTTGCGCCTCGTTGCGCTGCGCGGCGGCCTGCCCGCGCTCGCGGGCGATCAGCGCCTGGGCGGTGATCTGCGCGGCCTGCACCGCGTGGTAGGCGTTCGCCGCACCGGCCGGCGGATGGATCGCCTCGACCGCCGCGCCCAGTACCTCGACGCCGCTGCCGAGGCGGTCGAGATCGGCCTGCACGGCCTGGCCGATCTGCTCGGCCAGGCCCGCGCGCTGCTCGCCGAGGACCTCATCGAGGGTCCGCGAGGCGAAGGCATGCACCAGTACGCGGCTGGCGGTGCTGCGCACCAGCGTCGGCACGTCGGCGCTGCGGTAGGTCGCCGCCAGCGCTGCCGCGTCGTCGAGAGCGATGCGGTAGACGATGCGCACGTCCATGTTGACGATCTGGAAGCTCTGCCGACGGTCGGCCAGGCTGGCGATGACCTGCGACTTCTCGCTGACGTGGGAGGCGTCCCACAAGCGGTTGGCGCTATCCGGGGCGGGACCTTCGGCGGGCGCGAGCGGCTCGGCTCCGCCGTCGCCGGCGGCGACGCTGGTGGCCAACTCGTGGACCACCCCGTTCTCCACCGCCAACACCCGCCCCAGCGGCCAGGGCAGCCCCAGGTGCAGGCCGGGGCCGAGCACCGCGACCGGCTTGCCGAAGCGCTCGTAGACACCCCGTGCATCCATGCCGATCTCGCGTACGCCGCTGAGCAGCCAGCCGCTCAGCAACACCACCGCCAGCACCGGCAGGAACGCCCGCCGCATGAAACCGAAGGCCCAGACCTGGCGCAGGTCGATGCCGAAGCGCTGGTGCAACTCATGCTGCAGACGCTGCAGGGGACGCGGCGGCCAGCGCAACAGGTCGGCCAGCAGGCTGGTGGCGACCAGGCGCGGTTCGAGGCCGGCACGCTGCGGCGCGAACATCGCCAGGATCGCCCTGCCCAGCAACTCCAACGCCAGCGCCGCCGGCAACAGGCCGAGCAGTACCGCCAGGCGCGGGGCCCAGGGGTGTCCCTGGCGAGCCAGGAACAGACAGAGGGCGGCCAGCACCAGGGTACCGATCAGCGCCCGCGCCAGTTGCCCGAGGGCCGGGGCTTCCGGCCACTGCGCCGGCCCTTGGCTGGCGAAGCGACGTTCCAGCACCAGCACCGCGAAGGCCAGCAGCAGGCAGATCCCGATGGCGAGGTCGGCCGCTTGCCCGGAACTGGCCGGCGGCAGGTCGAGACGCCAGCCGGCGGCTACCAGGCACAACGCCAGCGCCGCGCTCGCCGCCAGCCACAGCGCAGCGTGCCCGAGCTGGGCCAGGCCGTGGGCGATGGCCTGGCCCAGGCGCTCCAGCAGCCGTTCATAGGCGCTGTCGGCGGCGGCGTCGGGTTCGCCCCGCTGCCAGCGCAGCCAGGCAGGCCGCGCGCTGGCCTCCGCGCCGAGGACCACGCAACGCCAGGCCGCGACCCGGTAGGCCGCGTGCAGACCGGCGAACAGGACCAGCCAGGCCGCGCCGAGGTTGTACAGCAGCGGCGGCCAGAGCGAGTCGGCGGCGAACAGGCCGATGAAGAACCCCAGCACGGCGCAGGCGGCGGCCAATGCGACGCTGGCCGCTGCCCATCGCCACAACTGGCGCAACTGCCGGGGCGCCTGCTGGAAACGCGGCAGCGATTCGGCGGCGACGCCCTCGGCGTCCAGGTCGACTCTCATCTTCACTCCAGGCAAAACTCGAAGGTACCGGCCAGGCCGGCGCAAACGCCCGCAACTTTATAACAATGCGCGTTAAGAAGTTGTCATGATTTGAAAAACAGTCTGCATCCCAAGGCTCTTGACTGGAAGACGAGAGTCTGTGTGCAGCACCCTGGGCAACACCTAACCAATCGAAAGGTTCTAAGCAGCCGGGAAAAACCACCGGACATCCGTGCAAACGACCATTCGTCGGCAATTCTCATTCAAATCGGATTTCTTATAACCAATCCGCATAGGCCTACCGGAGCCCTCATCTCCCCCGCAAAGGCACGCCATTCCGGGCCTCGACGCGTAGCCGGCAGGCCTTTTCGCATAGCCTGACGGTTTTATAACAGCGGCAGAGCGTCAATAATCCGACCATCGACTGTGATAGCGTCAAAAAAGAATCATATCGATCCTTTGTAGCGTTATCCGGTGCCATGCAGTCCTTATCGAACAACCGCCGGGGCCTCGCCAAGCCCCGGTTCGAGCCACGCATTGCGTGGTCGCAGCAAACGTTTGTGCGGATTACCCCAGGAGGCTCGCCCATGACCGAATCGACTGCCGGGGCCGGAGTCTATGGCACAGCCTCCGGACAGGCTGGCGAAAGCCCTGCCGCGCGCAGGGAACGATCGCCGGTGACGGATCGTCGATGAGCCGGGGGAAGCCATGCGAAGCCTGATCGGGATGACGTTCCTGAACTCCTCCGTAGGCCAGCGGCGGCTGCGCCAGAACGGTATCGTGCTGCGCCTGGGACCGGTAGTCGCGGATCGCCGGCGCGCGACCCTGCCGCACCGGCAAGGTCACTGCCTCGATCGTCAGGACCTGGAAACCCTGTTGCTATGGCTACAGCGGCACTTCCTCTGCGTGCCCCTGGAACACCTGCTCGAAGGCCCCGCTCCAGCCTGCCTGCGGATCGCCCTGAGCGTCGACGGCAACCCTGCGGAACTGGCCGAGCAGGTCTATCCGCTGCTGGAACGCTACGAAATGCCGGCGAGCGCCTTCATCGGCGGTGACCCGCGCAGTTGGCGCGAAGCGGTGGCCGAGACGCTCTGGCAGGCCGATGCGACTGCCGCCGGACCCTTGCTGGAACTGCTGGAGGGTTATAGCGGCGCGGCACTCATGGCGGTGTTCGAACGCACCGGCGACGACCAGCGTCGCAGCCGCAACCTCGACCTCCTCCTGCGCAAGCTGGAACGCCTCGACCCGGCCTCGCAGCAGGCCTTGCACGCGGCCTGCCCGGTTCCCGCACCGTACAGCGCTGGCGACTGGGAGCGGGTCCGCCGCCTGGAAAACAGCGGCCTGCTTCGCTTCGGCCTGCGCGGACAGGAGCCGCACCCATCGGCAGGCCTTTGCGCCGAGGACTGTCTCGGCCGCGCCCACCGCCAGCTCCAGCAGCATTGCGCCGCCCCCCTGCCGGTGTTCTGCCAAGCTCGCACCACACCCGCCGCGCAACCCGGCCTGCGCGCCGCCCTCGGTCGGCTTGGCTACCGCTTCGCCTTCGGCGCGCGCAATGGCCTGGTGGATACCCGTTGCGACCCGCTGGACCTGCCGCGCATCGAGGTGGATGCGGCGATCGCCGCCCGTCCCGGCCGGCTGGCCTGGCGCATCTATCGTGGAGCCCGCCCATGAGCATGGCTTCCAGCCCGTTCCCAAGGAGGCGCGACAGGCAGTCGCCCTCCGCCGGAAGACCGCCCGAACCACGGGAAGCGAACGCGCCGTCGCCCGCCACGCCGCAGCGACGCCGCTCTCAGGGATATGGCCAGCCCAGCTGGCCCGGTATCAGCAAGGATCGTCCCATGACTGCAGACACCCCTACCTCTGTCGCTACCATCAACCACCTGCTGCTCGGCGCGCCCTACACCAGCCCACTGGTGATCCCCGGCGACTGGCTGGTCGACGAGCTGGAAGGCGCCGTGGAGGTCGGCGGCTTCACCGACGGCCTGTTCCGCTGGCCGACGCGCAAGCGCAGCGGCCGCCCTTCGCCGATTCTCTGCGGCGACCTGCTGCGCGCGGTACGTACCGAATGCGCCGAGTCGGTGCAGTTCTGGTGGGGGTTCAGTCCGAGCCTGGTGGGGCGCTGGCGCCGCGCCCTCGGCGTGACCCGCCGCAACAATCCCGGCGACCAGGCGGTGGCGCGCGCCCGCGCCGCCCTCGCCCGCTCGCTGGACCGCAAGGCGCCGCCGAAGGCACCGGCCGCCTGGTCCAGCGAAGAAGTCGAGTTCATCCGCCGCCACGGCAGCAAGCGCAGCCTGGCCTGGTGCGCCTACATGCTCGGCCGCAGCTACCAGAGTGTCGCCAGCAAGGCCGAGGAGCTTTCCCCGCACAGCGGGCGCGACCGCAACAATGCGATCTGGAGCAAGTCCGAGGAAGATCTGTTGCGCCAGCACTACCAGCAGCGCGGCTCGCTATGGTGCGCGCAGCAGACCGGCAAGACCCGCGCAGCGGTATTCCACCGGGCCAAGAAGCTGGGCCTGCAACGGCAGCGGCCGAAACACCCGTGAGGCCGGTCGCCGCCCTCTCCCGCCGAGGCGAGAGAGGGCCAGTGCTCAACCGCGGTAGTAGCGCTGCGCCACGAAGGGCATCTTGCTGACCACCAGGGTCACCGGCTTGCCGCGCACCATCGCCGTCACCTCGCTGCCCAGGCCGGCCAGCTCGCTCGGCACGTAGCCCATGGCCAGCGGCGCGTTGAGACTCGGACCGAAACCGCCGCTGCTGACCTTGCCGATCGCCCGCCCCTGGGCATCGACGATCTCGGCGCCCTCGCGCACCGGCATCCGCCCCTGCGGCAGGAAACCGACGCGCTTGCTGGCAACGCCCTGCGCCTGCTGGGCAAAGATCCGCTCGGCGCCGGGGAAGCCGCCGGCGCGCACGCCGTCGGCGCGGCGCGCCTTGGAAATGGCCCAGCCGAGGCTGGCTTCGACCGGCGTGGTGGCGCTGTCCATGTCGTGGCCGTAGAGGCACAGGCCGGCTTCCAGGCGCAGCGAGTCGCGCGCGCCGAGGCCGATCGGCGCCACTTCCGGCTCGGCCAGCAGGCGCCGCGCCAGGGCCTCGGCATGGGCGGCGGGCACGGATATCTCGTAGCCGTCTTCACCGGTATAGCCGGAGCGGCTGACGTAGCAGTCCTGGCCGAGCAGCTCGACGCGGGCGAACTGCATGAAGGTCATCTGCGCCACCTGCGGCGCCAGGCGCTCCAGCACCCGCACCGCCGCCGGTCCCTGGAGGGCGAGCAAGGCACGCTCCTCAAACAGCGGCTCGACGCTGCAACGGTCTTCCAGGTGACGACGCAGGTGCGCCAGGTCCTGGTGCTTGCAGGCGGCGTTGACCACCAGCAGCAGGCAATCGCCGAGGTTGGCCACCATCAGGTCGTCGAGGATCCCGCCCTGCTCGTCGGTGAACAACGCGTAGCGCTGCTGGCCCACCGGCAGGTCGAGGATGTCCACCGGCACCAGGCTTTCCAGGGCCAGCGCCGCATCGGCGCCCACCAGGCGGATCTGGCCCATGTGCGAAACGTCGAACAGACCGGCCTGCTCGCGGGTGTGCAGGTGCTCCTTGAGCACCCCGGCCGGGTACTGCACCGGCATGTCATAGCCGGCGAAGGGCACCATCTTCGCCCCCAGTTCCAGGTGCAGGGCGTGCAGGGGCGTCTTGGCGAGGGTTTCTGCGGTCATGTTTCACTCCATGGCATCCCGGCCTCCTGTCTGCCGGAGAGCCGCGATCGATTGTCGGGAAAGAAAAAAGAAGCGCCGGCGCAGCGGCGCGGTTCAGCATTCGATGATGTTCACGGCGAGGCCGCCGCGCGCGGTTTCCTTGTATTTGCTTTTCATGTCGGCGCCGGTCTGGCGCATGGTACGGATGACCTTGTCGAGAGAGATGAAATGCTGGCCGTCGCCGCGCAGAGCCATGCGCGCCGCATTGATCGCCTTCACCGAAGCCATCGCGTTGCGTTCGATGCAGGGCACCTGGACCAGCCCGCCGACCGGGTCGCAGGTCAGCCCGAGGTTGTGCTCCATGCCGATCTCGGCGGCGTTCTCGACCTGCTGCACGCTACCGCCGAGCACTTCGCAGAGCGCTCCGGCAGCCATCGAGCAGGCCACGCCGACCTCGCCCTGGCAACCGACCTCGGCGCCGGAGATCGAGGCGTTTTCCTTGTAGAGGATGCCGATCGCCGCCGCGGTGAGCAGGAAGCGCACCACGCCGTCGTCGTCGGCCCCGGGGATGAAGCGCGCGTAGTAATGCAGCACCGCCGGAATGATCCCCGCCGCGCCGTTGGTCGGCGCGGTCACCACGCGGCCGCCGCTGGCATTCTCCTCGTTCACCGCCAGGGCGTAGAGGTTGACCCAGTCGAGCACACTGAGGGCGTCGCGCAGACCGGCCTCCGGCCGCTGGCACAACTGGCGGTGGAGCGCCGCCGCACGGCGCCTGACCTTCAGTCCGCCGGGCATGATGCCCTCGTTGCGGCAGCCGGCCTCGACGCAATCCTGCATCACCTGCCAGATACGCAGCAGGCCGGCACGGGTTTCCTCGGCGGGGCGCCAGGCCTTCTCGTTCTCGGCCATCAACTGGCTGATCGACAGGCCTTCGCGGACGCAATGGTCGAGCAGTTGCCGCGCGGTCTTGAAGGGGAACGCCAGCGGCGTGCGGTCCTCGACGATGCGGTCGAGGCCGGCGGCCTCGTCGTCGACCACGAAACCGCCGCCCACCGAGTAGTACTCGCGGCTGCGGACCTGCAGGCCGGCGGCGTCGAAGGCACGGAAGATCATGCCATTGGGATGGTAGGCCAGCGGCTTGCGGATCAGCGCAAGGTGTTCCTTCTCGACGAAGCGGATCGGCCGCTCGCCGAGCAGGCGCAGCTCGCCGCTGGAACGGATGGCATCGAGCCGAGCGGGAATCGCGGCGGTATCCACCTTGTCCGGCTGCTCGCCCTCCAGGCCGAGCAGTACCGCCTTGTCGCTGCCGTGGCCCTTGCCGGTGGCGCCAAGCGAGCCGTACAGCTCGACCTTGACGCTGGCAGTGGCCTCCAGCAACCCCTCGCGCCTCAGCCCCTCGGCGAAGCGCGCGGCGGCACGCATCGGCCCCACGGTGTGGGAGCTGGACGGCCCGATGCCGATCTTGAACAGATCGAAGACACTCAGGGACATGCTCGTCTCCGCTTGCGGATTGGCCGCCACCACGGCGGCGTTCCTGTTCAATCAGCGTAGACCGGGAAGTGCCGGCAGAATTCGCCGACCTGGCCCCTGACCCGTTCGCCGACCTCGGGATTGTCGATATCGTCGAGGATGTCGCAGATCCAGCCAGCCAGTTCTCGGCACTCGCCCTCGCGGAAACCGCGAGTGGTCACCGCTGGGGTGCCGATGCGGATGCCGGAGGTGACGAACGGGCTCTGCGGATCGTTCGGCACAGCGTTCTTGTTCACCGTGATGTGCGCCGCTCCGAGCGCCGCGTCGGCGGCCTTGCCAGTCAGCCCCTGCTTCACCAGGCTGATCAGCATCAGGTGGTTGTCGGTGCCACCGGAAACCACGTCGTAGCCGCGCCCGATGAACACCTCGGCCATCGCCTTGGCGTTGCGGATCACCTGCGCCTGGTAGTCCTTGAAGCCCGGCTCCAGCGCTTCCTTGAAGCACACCGCCTTGGCCGCGATCACGTGCATCAGCGGGCCGCCCTGGGCGCC
>NZ_JBQENS010000041.1:0-40561 GCF_052044465.1 Pseudomonas sp. 22490
AATTCGCGACCGAGCATCCCAATCAGGTGTGGTGTGGCGACATCACCTACGTCTGGGCGCAAGGCCGTTGGCACTACCTGGCCGCGGTGCTGGATCTGCATACCCGGCGGGTGATCGGCTGGGCGTTCTCGGCCAAGCCGGATGCCGAACTGGTGATCAAGGCCCTGGACATGGCCTACGAACAGCGCGGCAAGCCACAGCAGGTGCTGTTCCATTCAGATCAGGGCAGCCAGTACGCCAGCCGCCTGTTTCGGCAACGGCTCTGGCGCTATCGGATGCAGCAGAGCATGAGTCGCCGAGGGAATTGCTGGGATAACTCGGCGATGGAGCGCCTGTTCCGCAGTCTGAAGTCGGAGTGGGTCCCGTCAACGGGTTACCTGACGGCGCAGGAGGCCCAACGGGACATCAGTCATTACTTGATGCACCGCTACAACTGGATCAGGCCGCATCAATTCAACGACGGGTTACCACCTGCGGTGGCCGAAGAAAAACTCAACCCACTGTCCGGGATGGGTTGACCACTACAACTGTCACGCCTTCGACCTTCTCGAAAAAGCCGATCGGCCCACTACCTACTTCCAAAACCTTACCTTCAAAACCTTCGTAGCGATAATGCGAGGAGCCGTACGTGAACCCCATCTTCCCAAGAAACCACATTGCATCCTTATGCCGGGCCTCTTGTAGTTCCTCGACAGACAGATGGCGATAGGGCCATTTATCCTTCCAGAAAGAAAGCTCGTACTCCTGGGAATGTATCCACTGCTCCGGATCTGCAGACGCAACGCTACGTACGTCAGGAGCAGTTTCAACCCTACGGGACACCGACGAGAATTCGCCTGCACCACTGCCACGCTCTTCGATACACACTAGAGGAGTGCCACTCGAACGACGGCGTTCCCAGAAACCGGATAAAAATTTCACCCTAAAAACCTCCCTGCTCATTGATACCCTTGCCCATCGGACTAAAAGATAAAAAGCCGAAACTTGCCGACAACCAAACAACAACTCGCCCTCTATCTCAGCGCCCCAGCAAAGATCTTCCCCTCAGGAAGCAGCCAAACAACACGGCGCGAGGAAAAACTAACAAAGAAAATTTATAAATAATGTAAGAACAATCCTTTTTGCTAGAGGAAATAGTTACATAGACATAGTTGAGGAGAAGATGGAGAAACGAACGGAAAACCGCGCTCTCCGATCCGCCTAGAGGAGACCCGTTGCGATGACGCTCCAGGCCCCTTCTCGTCCAGATGAAGCGCTGAAAGGGGCCTCCTCCGCAACGAAGAACGAGGGTTCATGCGCCACGGGAATGAACTCGCGAAGAAAGGTCGCTTGGCGCTGGCGCGCTTTGGGCCGAATATCGGGGCAACCACAACGTGCGCAGCGAGGCCCTCATGTCCGACTCCCTTCCCCAGCGCAACGGCGGGCAGATCCTGGTAGAGGCATTGCGGCGCAATGCCGTCGATACCGTCTACTGCATCCCCGGGGAAAGCTACCTGCCGGTGCTCGACGCGCTGTACGACGCCGACGGCATCCGCACCATCGTCACCCGCCACGAGGGTGCCGCCTCGAACATGGCCGATGCCTACGGCAAGCTGACCGGCCGACCAGGCATCTGCTTCGTCACCCGCGGCCCCGGTGCCACCCATGCGGCGAATGGCGTGCACACGGCGCAGCAGGACTCGACGCCGATGATCCTGTTCGTCGGCCAGGTGGAAAGCGCCTTCAAGGGCCGCGAGGCGTTCCAGGAAGTCGACTACGTGCAGATGTTCTCGGGCCTGGCCAAGTGGGCCGTGGAAATCGACCGTATCGAACGCATCCCGGAGATCGTCGGCCGCGCCTTCAGCGTCGCCACCTCGGGCCGACCGGGCCCGGTCGTGGTCGCCCTGCCCGAGGAAATCCTCTTCGGTTTCGCGCAGGTCGCCGATGCGCCGGAGCCAAGGGTGCTTCCGGGGCGGCCGGGCGCCACGGCGATGGCGGAACTGCGCGAACTGCTGGCGAACGCCAGGCGCCCCCTGCTGGTACTTGGCGGCAGCGGCTGGGACAGTGCCGCCAGGAAACGGCTAGGCGCCTTCGTCGAGGCCAATGGCCTGCCGGTGGCCACCTCGTTCCGTCGCCAGGACCTGTTCGACAACCGTGACCCGCACTACGCCGGACAACTGGGCTTCGGCGCGGCGCCGGCGCTATTGGAGCGGCTGCGCCAGGCCGACCTGCTGCTGGTGGTCGGGGCGCGCCTGGGCGAAACGCCGAGCGCTGGCTACAGCCTGGTGCGTAGTCCGGCCCCCGCGCAGACGCTGATCCACGTGCATCCGGACAGCGCGGAACTGAACCGCGTCTACCTGGCGCGATTGCCGATCCAGGCCACCCCGTGTGCCTTCGCCGAGGCCCTGGCCGACCTCGCGCCGTTGCCCTCGAGCACCTGGCAGGACTGGCGCGAAGCCGCCCATGCCGATTACCTGGCCTACTCGACCCCGGCCGCGAGCGACCCCGCCGTCCAGGGCGTCGACCTGGCGTCCGTGGTCGCGTACCTCAGCGAAAACCTGCCGGACGACGCGGTGATCGCCAACGGTGCCGGCAACTATGCCGTCTGGGTGCATCGCTTCTACCGCTATCGCCAGGCCCGCACGCAGTTGGCGCCGACCAACGGCGCCATGGGCTACGGCCTGCCCGCCGCGATCGCCGCCAGCCTGCGCGATCCGCAGCGCAGCGTGGTGTGCTTCGCCGGCGACGGCTGTTTCATGATGTATCCGCAGGAGCTGGCGACCGCCGCGCAGTTCGGCGCGACGCCGGTGGTGATCGTGGTCAACAACGGCATGCTCGGCACCATCCGCATGCATCAGGAGCGCGAATATCCCGGGCGGGTATCCGCCACCCGCCTGGACAACCCCGACTTCGTCGCCCTGGCGCGAGCCTTCGGCGCCCACGCCGAACGAGTGGAATGCAGCGCCGACTTCCCCGCCGCGTTCCGCCGCGCCCGCGAAAGCGGACGCCCGGCGCTGCTGGAGCTGCTGACCGACCCACGCCAGATCACGCCGCAGGCGCGCCTCGCCTGAGGCATCCTCAGCCGGCGCGGAAGGCGATCCAGGCCTGGTAGCCCACGGCCTGGAAATAGCGGCTGGGCAGGACGAAGCCGGTGTCTTCCAGCAGTTCGCCGAGGCGCTGCTCGGACAACGGATCGAAATCCTCGCGCAAGCGTTGCAGCATGCCGTCGCTGTCCTCCGGGGAAAGCCCGGCCAAGCGGCAGGCCTCGGCCTGCACCGGACGTTCGAAGGCGTCCCGGGCTTCCATCAGGTTGGCCAGCAGCAACGGCGCCGCTGGCGCCAGACGCTCGGCGACCGCCTCGAGAAAGCGCCGCTTGGCCTGGTCGCCGCGCAGGAAATGCAGCACCAGCAGAACCAGCGCCGCATCGCAAGGCGGCGCAGGCGGTAGCCCGGCGACGTCGCCGCAGTGCAGCTCGATCCGCTCCAGCAGGCCGAGCCTGGCGCAGCGCTGGCGGGCCAGGGCGAGCATGTCGGCCGACAGGTCCGCCGCGACGAAACGCCAGCCTGGACGCAACCCGGCCAGCTCCGCCAGCTCGCCGCCGGCGCCGCAGCCGACGCTGAGCAGGCGCGCCCGTTCCGGCAGACGGGCCAGCAACTGCGCGCGACTGAGCAGGTGCAGCAACTCGTAGCCCGGCAACAGGCGGCCGATCCGCGTCTCGTAGCCGTCCGCCTGTTTCCCGACGAAGCGGCCCATCAGTCGAACACCTTGCCCAGGCGCCAATAGCCCATCAGGGTCAGATGACGCTTGTCGATACCGCGCTCCTGCACCAGGTAGCGCCGGATCGCCATCACCGCCGCCGACTCGCCGGCGACCCAGGCGTAGAAACTGCCGCTCTCGGGGCTCGCCAGTTCCCAGAGGATCTCCTCGTCGATATCGATGTCCTCCAGTTCCTGGGCCGCACCACCCGCCACCTCGCGTTCCGGCAGCCGCGCCTGGCGCGCCGCCTCGATCATCCGCTCGCCGTTGCGCGAATGGATACCGGCCTGGTGGCGCGGCAGCCAGTGCAGGCGCGCAGCGGGAATCGCCGGCAGGTCGAGGATGTCGGCTTCTCCCGGCACTTCGAGAAAGGCCTCGACCACCGGCGGCTCGGTTTCGCCGGCCAGCTCCTCGAGAATTCCCGCCACCGCGGGCAAGGCGGTTTCGTCGGCGATCAGCAGGATATGGCGGACGCCAGCCGGCGGTTTCCATTCGTAGCCGCCGGGGTCATCGCCGTATTGCCGGTTGGGCGCGGCCAGTTGCAGGCGGTCGCCGATCCGCGCGTGGGTCGCCCAGGCCGAGGCCGGGCCGTTTTCGCCGTGGAGGACGAACTCCACGTCGACCTCTTCCTGCTCGGCGCGCAGCGCACGGATGGTGTAGGTACGCATCGGCGGCCGGCGGGCCGGCTCGACGCTGCGATAGGCCTGGTACCACTCGCTGCCGCCGGGCAGGCTGGGCGGCTGGCCGCTGGCATCGGGGAAGAAGATCTTGATCCGCTGGTCGGCGGCAAGGGTCTTCATCTCGGCGACCTCCGGACCGCCGAAGACGAAGCGGGTCAGCGCCGGGCTGAGTTGCTCACGGCGCTTGAGTTCGACATTGAACAGACGATAGGCGGGTTGCGACATGACGATGGTCTCCTGGTGACCGGCGCCCAGTGGAGCCGGCGGATGCATGCGTCAGGCAACTCTAGCAAACAATGCGAATGATTAGCATTTGCTATTTTCGCAATCGTCGACTGCGTCGAAAGCACGACTGTCGCTCAGGCCTCGCAAGGCTCCAGCAGCTCGCAAGCGCTCTCCCCTACTCGCCTGACCGCCTGCTCGATGGCCGGGGTCGGCAACGCCGCGTAGTTCATCCGCAGGCAGTTCCGATACTTGCCGGAAGCGGAAAAGATGCAGCCCACCGCGACTTGTACGCCACGGTTGCGCAAGGCCTTGTCCAGGCGCAGGGTGTCGAACGCCTCGTCCAGTTCGACCCAGAGCAGGAAACCGCCCTGGGGCCGGCTGGCGCGGGTGCCCTCCGGGAAATAGCGCGCCACCCAGTCGATCATCAGGTCGCGTCCGCGCTGGTACTGGGCGCGCATGCGCCGCAAGTGCGGCTCGTAGTGGCCGTTGCCGATGAATTCGGCGATCGCCAGTTGCGGTTGCAGGGCGCTGGCGCCGGTACTGATGTACTTCATGTGCAGCACGCGGTCGGCGTAGCGCCCGGGTACCATCCAGCCGATCCGCAGGCCCGGCGCCAGGACCTTGGAGAACGACCCGCAGAGCAGCACCCGGCCATCGTCGTCGTACGACTTGATGGTGCGCGGGCGCGGATAGGTGTAGGCCAGGTCGCCATAGACATCGTCCTCGATGATCGCCACGTCGTAGCGCTGGGCCAGGGCCAGCAGCGCCCGCTTGCGCGACTCGGGCATGATGTAGCCGAGCGGGTTGTTGCAGTTCGGGGTCACCTGGATGGCCTTGATCGGCCACTGTTCCAGCGCCAGTTCGAGGGCTTCCAGGCTGATGCCGTTGACCGGATCGGTGGGGATCTCCAGGGCCTTCATGCCGAGGCCTTTCAGCGATTGCATGGCGCCATGGAAGCTCGGCGACTCCACCGCGACGATGTCGCCCGGTTCGCACACCGCGCGGATGCTCACCGACAGGGCCTCGTGGCAGCCGGTGGTGATCACCACGTCGCTGGCGGTGGCCCGACAGCCGGAGTCCACCAACAGGCGGGCGACTTCCTCGCGCAGCAACGGCGAGCCGTGGATCCCGTCGTAGGCCAGCGCACGGGCGTCGGCGTGGCGGTTGAGCCGGGCCAGGCTGCGGGTCAGCGGTTTCAGCGAAGGGCTGGAGATGTCCGGCATGCCGCGGCCGAGCTGGACCACGTCCGGCCGCGGTACCGTGCTGACCAGGGCCAGCACCTGCTCCCATTGCGAGATTTCCACCGGCCGCTGGGCCAGGCGGGCGATCGCCGGCAGCGGCGGCATCTGTCGCGCGACCGGTACGAAATAGCCGGACTTCGGCCGCGGCTCGGCCAGCCCGCGATCTTCCAGCAGCCTGTATGCCTGTTGCACGGTGCTCAGGCTGACGCCGTGCTCGATGCTCATGGCCCGCACCGAGGGCAGCCGGTCGCCCGGACGGTAGAGGCCCTGTTCGATGCGCGAACCGAGGGTCTCGGCGAGTTGCAGATAAAGGGTCATGAGCGGGACTCCAGGGTGAGCGAAAGCGGGACCGGTACAGATGGTGGCGAAATCCACCATTCAGGCCGGGGAGCGCTTGATCTGTATGCAGTCAACCCACCTTTTCTGGACCTGTACGGAACAGCGCGCGATGGCCATTCTATCTCCGTCGTCCAGCCGATCAATATGGAGTACGCAGCATGACGCGACTCAGTGCGAAATCCGAGCGCCGCCAACGCCTCGATGGCCCCTTCCCACTCGCCGCGATGGACAACCTGGCGCAGGCCCTGCGTCGCGGCTATCGCCTGGCCCGGCAACGCCAGCTGACCCGGCGCGCGCTGCTGGACCTGGAAGCGGCGGAACTGAAGGATATCGGCCTGAGCGCCGAGCAGGCCCGCGAGGAAGCCTCGCTGGCGTTCTGGCAGGCGGGAAAATCCGGCGGGAGGAAGGCATGATCCGCTGTCGCAACTGTGGCGAACGCCCAGCCAGCGAAGGGCATATCTGTATGGTCTGCAAGCGCCGATCCGACATCGACCCATACAAGGCGCTGATCGCCATGGCCCTGCTGGTCTACTGCGGCGTCAGCCTGGCGGCCTACCTCAAGCCGCATATGCCGGCACCGCCGCCTACCGCCGGCAGCAGCGTCCAGCCCGCCGAGGAGCTGGCCCAGCGCGCCCGCCAGGCCACCCTGGAACAGAGCGGCATCTGAAGAACGCATGCTCGGGAGGGGAGGCAGTTTGAGCCCCTCCTTCTTTTATATGCCTGTGGCCGCCAGCGCGTGGCTCATTCCGCCGGATACTCCAGCGCCGCCGCGATTCGCCGATGCTGCTCGACCACCCACTCCCGCCGTACCGCCCCCCAGTCGCGGATGACATAGCCGCCCTGGTGGTTGCGCGCACCCTCCCGCTGCTCGAACTCGCAGACGATGTCCAGTTCCTCCAGCGCGGCGATGGTGTCCTGTGCGGTACGCCGGGGCATGCCGGTGGCGGCCATGATCTCCGGCACGCTGGCGGTGCCGCTGTCGATCAGGTAGGCGACGTAGAGGCGGCGGTAGAAGCTGGACTTGGTCTTGCTGATGGTCATGGGCAGGCGTTCTCCGGGAAGGCTCAGGGAGCGAGCAGGGGCAAGGTAGTGGTGGATTTGATTTCCGACAAGGCGACGATGGAGTTCACTTCCTGGATGCCCGGCACCGCCGACAGTTTCTCGAAGAAAAAGCGTTCGTAGGATTCGATATCGCGGGTGACGATACGCAGCATGAAGTCCACCGCGCCCATCAGTACGTGGCACTCCAGCACCTCGGGAAACTGGTGCATCGCCTCGGCGAAATCGGTGAGGTTCTTGCGCCCATGGGCGTTGAGCTTGATCTGGGCGAATACCTGGGTATTCAGGCCGATCTTCTTGCGGTCGAGCAGGGTCACCTGCTTGCGGATCACCCCCTCCTCCTTCAGGCGCTGGATGCGCCGCCAGCAGGGCGACTGGGAAAGTCCGATGCGCTCGGCGATCTCCGCGGTGGAAAGCGAGGATTCCTCCTGCAGCAACGCAAGAATACGCTGATCGTAGATATCCAATGGAATGGACATAAATATTCCCTACAAAGAAAAATATAGGAATCAAGTATGCACATATAGCGCAAAATCACGCAAAAACAGGAGAAAAAATCCGGCACGCCTCTGGGAGAATTTCTCTCGTCGAAACACTGCCTGGAGCGTCACATGTCAACCCTCGCCCCCCTTTTCCTGGCCAAACACCCTGACGGCGAAGAACGCCAGGTGATCCGCCCGAACGTCTGGGAAACCTCCTGCGCAGATACCGAGACCCTGTCGATCTTCCATATCGAGGGCATGGCCGATCCGGACCTGCTGTGCCGGGTGCTCAACCTATTCGCCGTGCAATCCTTCACCCCGGAGCGGGTTCGCGCCGACCGCGAGGACCACAAGATCCGCCTGCTGCTGACCTTCCCCGGCCTCAGCCAGCACCGCGCCAGCGTGATCGCGGAGAAGCTGCGCTCGCTGGTCACCGTGCTCGCCGTCCGCCTGGAGTTCTCTCCCCATGCCGGCAAGGTCCGTCCCAGCGTCAGCGAGCCGCTGCTGGCCAGCGTCGTCTGAGCCCCTCGGGGCGGCGCGGCGGCCGCCCTGTCCATTCGGCGTCATCGGCTGGCCTTCTGGCGTTAGCCGGTCGCCCAGCCCATGGCTACAGTGCAGGTTCGCCGGGCAGCCAGAAGACTGCCATGTGTTCCCCCGATCCTGCAGAGCGTGCCCATGTCCCGACCGCGTTTCCTTCCGGATAACTTCACCCTGGCGCTGATCGCCACCGTCCTTCTCGCCACTTTCCTGCCCTGCAGCGGCCAGACCGCCGTGGTCTTCGAATGGGTGACCAACATCGGCATCGGCCTGCTGTTCTTCCTCCACGGCGCCAAGCTGTCGCGCCAGGCGATCATCGCCGGCATGACCCACTGGCGCCTGCACCTGCTGGTGTTCGCCTGCACCTTCGTGATGTTCCCGCTGCTCGGCCTGGCGCTGAAACCGGCACTGTCGCCGATGGTCACCCCGGAGCTGTACCTCGGCATCCTGTTCCTCTGCGCCCTGCCGGCCACGGTGCAATCCTCCATCGCCTTCACCTCGCTGGCGCGCGGCAACGTGCCGGCAGCGGTATGCAGCGCTTCCGTGTCGAGCCTGCTCGGCGTATTCCTTACCCCGCTGCTGGTCAAGCTGCTGCTCGGCGCCGAAGGCGAGACCGGCAACGCGCTGGACGCCATCGGCAAGATCACCCTGCAACTGCTGGTACCCTTCATCGCCGGCCAGGTCCTGCGGCGCTGGATCGGCGCCTGGGTGGAGCGCAACAAGCCGGTGCTGCGCTATGTCGACCAGGGCTCGATCCTGCTGGTGGTCTACACCGCCTTCAGCGCCGCGGTGATCCAGGGCCTGTGGCACGAAGTACCCTGGCTGGCGCTGCTCGGCCTGACCGTCGCCTGCTGCGTGATCCTCGCCCTGGCCCTGGTGCTGACCACGGTGCTGGCGCGACGCCTGGGCTTCAGCAAGGAAGACGAGATCACCATCGTCTTCTGCGGTTCGAAGAAGAGCCTGGCCACCGGCGTGCCCATGGCCAAGGTGCTGTTCGCCACCAGTGCGGTGGGACCGATGGTGTTGCCGCTGATGCTGTTCCACCAGATCCAGCTGATGGTCTGCGCGGTACTCGCGCAACGCTACGCCAGGCGCCGCGACGACGCAGCGGCGGCGCTGGCCGAGGCCCCCTCGCGCTGAGCGCGAAAATGAAAGAAGCCGGCCCAGGGGCCGGCTTCTTCGTTCAGACGCGGCTCAGCGCGTCGGCGTGCGCAGGGTGACGAACTCTTCCGCCGCGGTCGGGTGGATGCCGATGGTCTCGTCGAACGCCTGCTTGGTCGCCCCGGCCTTCATCGCCACCGCAATACCCTGGAGGATCTCGCCGGCCTCGGCGCCGACCATGTGGCAACCCAGCACCCTGTCGTCGTGGGCATCCACGACCAGCTTCATCAGGGTCTTTTCCTGGTCGTCGGTAAGGGTCAGCTTCATCGGCCGGAAGCGGCTCTCGAAGATCTTCACCTTGTGCCCGGCGCTCAGCGCCTCCTCCTCGGTCAGGCCGACGGTGCCGATGTTGGGCAGGCTGAACACCGCGGTGGGAATCAACTTGTAGTCCACCGGGCGATACTCCTCCGGCTTGAACAATCGCCGCGCCACGGCCATGCCCTCGGCCAGCGCCACGGGGGTCAACTGGACGCGACCGATCACGTCGCCGAGGGCGAGGATCGACGGCTCGCTGGTCTGGTAGTGCTCGTCGACCGCGATGAAGCCCTTGTCGGTCAGCTTCACAGCTGTGTTTTCCAGGCCCAGGTCGTCCAGCATCGGCCGTCGCCCGGTGGCGTAGAACACGCAGTCCGCCTCCAGCACCCGGCCGTCCTTGAGGGTCGCGGCCAGGCTGCCATCGGCCTGCTTGTCGATACGGGCGATCTCGCTGTTGAACTGCAGGTCCAGGCCCTTCTTGCCCAATTCGTCGCGCAGATGCTCGCGGACGCTGCGGTCGAAGCCGCGCAGGAACAGGTCGCGACGGTAGAGCAAGGTGGTCTCGGCGCCGAGCCCGTTGAAGATCGAGGCGAACTCGACGGCGATGTAGCCGCCGCCGACCACCAGCACGCGGCGCGGCAGGCGCTCGAGGAAGAACGCTTCGTTGGAGGTGATCGCGTGTTCCTTGCCGGGAATGTCCGGCACCTGCGGCCAGCCACCGGTGGCGACGAGAATGTGCTTGGCGCTGAAGCGCTGGCCGTCCACCTCGACGCTGTGCGCATCGAGCAGACGGGCGTGACCTTCGAGCAAGGTCACCCCGCTGTTCACCAGCAGGTTGCGGTAGATCCCGTTGAGCCGCTGGATCTCGCGGTTCTTGTTGCCGATCAGGGTCGCCCAGTCGAACTGCGCCTCGCCGGCGCTCCAGCCATAGGCCCGGGCCTGCTCGAAGTCCTCGCTGAAATGCGCGCCATAGACCAGCAGCTTCTTCGGCACGCAGCCGACGTTGACGCAGGTGCCACCCAGGTAGCGACTCTCCGCCACCGCGACACGGGCACCGAAGCCGGCGGCGAAGCGGGCGGCGCGTACGCCCCCGGAGCCGGCGCCGATGACGAACAGATCGAAATCGAAAGACATGTTCCTACTCCTGGATCAGATGCGTTCCAGCATAACCCATTCACCAGCGTCGGCTCCCGCCGGATCGACGCAGAAACCTGTCGAAACGGCTCAGCGCAGGGCCTGGCAGGCGATGGGCTATGCTTGTCCGTGGAGGTAAGCGCGATGTCCCCCACCCTCACCCACCTGGCGCTGCACGTCCCCGACCTCGACGCCTGCATCGCCTTCTACGAAACCTTCTGCGGCATGCGGGTGATCCACCGGCGCCCCGGCAAAGGCTCGCAGATCGTCTGGATGGCCGAACCCGGCCAGGAACAACGCTTCATCTTCGTCATCATGCCCGGCGGCCAGCCGCGCAACCTGGCCAGCGACGATTACAGTCATTTCGGCTTCGCCCTCTCCAGCCGCGCCGCGGTAGACGATCTGGCGCGCCGCGCCGAGGCCGCCGGCTGCCTGGTCTGGGCGCCGCGCGACGAGCCCTATCCGGTCGGCTACTACTGCGGCCTGCGCGATCCCGCGGGCAACTATGTGGAGTTCAGTTACGGCCAGCCGCTGGGGCCGGGTTCCGAGGCGCTGCCGATTCCCTGACCGGGCACGGAGGCGCCGCGTGGCCCAGGCCAGGCTGGCGGGGTTATTCGCCCGACGCCAACAACGCCACGCCCGCCGACAGCTCAGGTAGGGCGGATACCCCCCATGGCCGTTCGCCCCATACGAAAAACGCCGCGCCCCCATCGGGGACGCGGCGTTCTTCATCGGGAACGGCGAGGCTCAGTGAGCCTTGCCGGTCTTGTAGAGGTTTTCGTAGCAGAAGTTGGTCGCCTCGATGTAACCCTCGGCGCTGCCGCAGTCGAAACGCTTGCCCTTGAACTTGTAGGCCAGCACGCAGCCGTCCTGGGCCTGCTTCATCAGGGCATCGGTGATCTGGATCTCGCCGCCCTTGCCCGGTTCAGTCTGCTCGATCAGGTCGAAGATGTCCGGGGTCAGGATGTAGCGGCCGATGATCGCCAGGTTCGACGGCGCCTCTTCCGGCTTCGGCTTCTCGACCATGGTGTTCACCCGGAAGATATCGTCGCGGATCATCTCGCCGGCGATCACGCCGTACTTGTTGGTCTCTTCCGGCGGCACTTCCTGGATCGCCACGATGGAGCAGCGGAACTGGTTGTACAGCTTGACCATCTGCTTCAGCACGCTGTCGCCTTCGAGGTTCAGGCACAGGTCGTCGGCCAGGACCACGGCGAACGGCTCATCGCCGATCAGCGGACGACCGGTGAGGATGGCGTGGCCGAGGCCCTTCATCTCCACCTGGCGGGTGTAGGCGAAGGTGCACTCGTCGATCAGCCGACGGATGCCGACCAGGTACTTTTCCTTGTCGGTGTTGCGGATCTGGTGTTCCAGCTCGTAGCTGATGTCGAAGTGGTCTTCCAGCGAACGCTTGCCGCGGCCGGTGACGATGCCGATCTCGGAAAGGCCGGCTTCCAGCGCCTCCTCCACCGCGTACTGGATCAGCGGCTTGTTCACCACCGGCAGCATTTCCTTGGGCATGGCCTTGGTGGCCGGGAGGAAACGAGTGCCGTAACCGGCGGCCGGGAAAAGACATTTCTTGATCATGAGAATCCTTCGACATGGACGAAGTATGCGGATGGCGCGCAGTCTAATCAGGCTGCGCTCGCCTTACAATGCCCGGCCCTTGGACGTCCTATGCCCTGGTAGATGAAGCCCAGTTCCGCCATCCGCGCCGGTGCGTAGAGATTCCGACCGTCGACCAACAGGGGAGTTCGCATGGATCCACGGATTTTCTGGAAGTCCGGCTGGCGGAACTGTTTCCACTCGGTCACCAGCACCAGGGCATCGGCGCCCTCGACGGCCGCGTAGGGCGAGTCGTGGAGCGTCAACTGGGCGCACGCCAGCGCGTCCGGATAGCGTGCCGCGACCCCGGCGTTGGCCACCGGGTCATGGGCCCTGACCCGCACCCCGTGGCGCAGCAGCGCCTCCAGCAGGACCAGGCTCGGCGCCTCGCGCAGGTCGTCGGTACCCGGCTTGAAGGCCAGCCCCCAGAGCGCCACCGTGCGCCCTTGCCAGCGTCCCTGGAACAGTTCGCCGAGGGTCTCGAAGAGCAGTTCCTTCTGCCGCGCGTTGCGCGCTTCCACCGCACGCAGTATCTGGCTGTCGAAGCCCTGTTGCTCGGCGCTGCGGATCAGCGCGCGGACGTCCTTGGGAAAGCACGAGCCGCCGTAGCCGCAGCCGGCGTAGATGAAATGGGTACCGATGCGCTTGTCGCTACCCATGCCGCGGCGCACGTCCTCGATGTCGACGCCGGTGAGGGCGCACAGCCCGGCCATCTCGTTCATGAAGGAAATCTTGGTGGCGAGGAAGGCATTGGCCGCGTACTTGCTGAACTCGGCCTCGCGGCGCCCCATCAGCAGGACCCGTTCGTGATTGCGCAGGAACGGCGCGTAGAGCTGGCGCAGGGTTTCCCCGGCCTGCGTCTCGGCGCTGCCGATGATGACCCGGTCCGGGCGCCTGAAGTCGTCCACCGCCGAGCCTTCCTTGAGGAACTCCGGATTGCTCGCCACCGCCACCCGGAAGCGCTTGCGCCGGCGCGCCAGGCCCAGGCGGATGATCTCTTCGACCCGTTCGGCGGTGCCCACCGGCACGGTCGACTTGTTGACCACGATGCAGGCCTGGCGCAGTTGCGCGCCAAGTTGCTCGGCGACCGCCAGCACGTGGCTGAGGTCGGCCGAGCCGTCCTCGCCGCACGGCGTGCCGACGGCGATGAACACCACTTCGGCGTCGGCCAGGCCTTCCGCCAGGCTGGCGGTGAAGGTCAGGCGGGCGGCGTCCAGCTGATCGCGCAGGATGCTTTCCAGGCCCGGTTCGTAGATCGGCATCTCGCCGCGTCTCAGCCGCGCGACCCGCTCGCGGTCACGCTCCACGCAACGCACCTGGTTGCCCATCTCGGCGAAACAGGCCGCCGTCACCAGTCCCACATAGCCCGCACCAATCACGCATAGCCGCATGGCGTCGTCCTCCGCTGGCCTCGCCCTCTCTCTGCGGACGATTGCAGCCAAGCGCGGTGGCAGGCGCGTGACGCTGGCGTGAAGCTACCGTGACAGAACCCGCGCGGATGCCTGGGGTCCACCCAAGGTAGGCGGAAAAAACAGGAGGCTCCCATGTCCATCGAAATCGATTCGGAACAAGGCGTCTGCAGCGTGGAGATCGAAGGCAGCCGGCATCGCGCGCCGGTCGACAGCCTGCGCATCGGTACCGACGCCGAGGCGCGCCTGTCGGTGCTCTACATCGACGGCAAGCGCCTGCACATCAGCGAGGAAGACGCCCAGCGGCTGGTGGTCGCCGGCGCCGAGGACCAGCGCAGGCACCTGATGGCGGACGATTGACGCCCTCAGGCGTCCGCCAGCAACAGGTAGGGAGAACTGCGCAGGCTGTCGAGTCCGGCGCGAAACATGCGTTCGGCGCGGTTCCAGGGATCGTCGCGCAGGCGCTCGGTCCAGGCCAGGGTGCCGCAGATGCCGTCCCAGAGCGATTGCAGATAGATGCTGGCCAGCTCGACGTCCAGCCGCGCCGGCAGTTCGCCGCGCTCCACCGCCCGGCGGATCTGCCGGAGGCCGAAGCGTTGCCCCTGCTTCTCGAGCAGCTCGCGGCGGCGCAACAGCGGCTCGTTCTCGTCGCTGCGTTCGCACTTGAGGTAGAGGATCTCCAGCACCCGCTGCACCGAACCGGGCTCGCAGCACTGGCGGAGAAAGCCCATGCCGGCGCGCAGGAGGATATCCAGCGCCGGCACCCTGGCGTTTTCGTCGGGTACCTCGATCTGGCCGAAGGCGCGGTCGCACATCGCCAGGCAGACCTCGATCTTGTTCTTGTAGTGGCCGTAGACCGCACCGCGAGAAACCCCGGCGGCGTCCGCCAGGTCGGCCATGGCAGTGGTGCCCACGCCCTTTTCCAGGAAAACCCGCTCGGCGGCATCGAGTATGCCGTCGCGGGTTTTCTGGGATTCCTCTTTGGTTTTCCTGGCCACTGAACGTCCTCACAAGGGAAAGGCGCCGCAGATCATAAGGATATGTTACAGAAACGCCAATTAATTAATCACTCATGATTGATTATATGCTACTGTCGCGCCGCTCGTGAGTTGCGGTGCCCTTTCCCGGGCAAGCTCGCGAGTTCACGAATCGAGGGACACCCATGCACATCCAATGGACCGGCTCGCTGCGCGGGCTGCTGGCGGCCCTGGTCGCCCTATTCCTGCTGGGCTGCGAAGAAGCAGCGGACGCCGGGAAGACTGCGGAGGCCCCCGCCGAGGTCGGCGTGATCGTCGCCAGGCCGGCGCCTATCGGCATCACCAGCGAGCTGCCCGGACGCCTGGAAGCGTACCGCCAGGCTGAAGTGCGGGCGCGCGTCGCCGGCATCGTCACCCGTCGCCTGTACGAGGAAGGCCAGGACGTCCGCGCCGGCACCGTGCTGTTCCAGATCGACCCTGCGCCCTTGAAGGCGGCCCTGGACATCAGCCGCGGCGCCCTGGCCCGGGCCGAGGCCAGCCACGCGGCGGCGGCCGACAAGCTCAAGCGCTACGCCGACCTGATCAAGGACCGCGCCATCAGCGAACGCGAGTACACCGAAGCGCAGACCGACGCGCGCCAGGCCCTGGCGCAGATCGCCTCGGCCAAGGCCGAACTGGAGCAGGCCCGCCTGCGCCTGGGCTACGCCACGGTCACCGCGCCGATCGACGGCCGCGCGCGGCGTGCGCTGGTCACCGAAGGCGCGCTGGTCGGCGAGGACTCGCCGACACCTCTGACCCGCGTCGAGCAGATCGATCCGATCTACGTGAACTTCTCCCAGCCGGCCGGCGAAGTCGCCGCCATGCAGCGGGCGATCCGCGAAGGCCAGGTGAAGGGTGTCGCCGACAAGGACATCGCCGTGCGCCTGGTCCTGGCCGACGGCAGCGAGTACCCGCTGGCCGGCGAGCTGCTGTTCTCCGACCTGGCGGTCGACCCCGGCACCGACACCATCGCCATGCGTGCCCTGTTCCGCAATCCGCATCGCGAATTGCTGCCCGGCGGCTACGTGCAGGTGCGCCTGCAGCGCGCGGTGAACCCGCAGGCGATCACCGTCCCGCGCGACGCGCTGATCCGTACCGCCCAGTCCGCCGTGGTCAAGGTGGTCAACCCACAGGGCGTGGTGGAAGACGTGGAGGTCCGCGCCGACACCCTGCAGGGCCGTGACTGGATCATCAGCCGCGGGCTCAAGGGCGGCGAGCGGGTGATCGTCGAGAACGCCGCCCAGCATGCCGCCGGCTCCAGCGTCCAGGCGGTGGTCCGCCAGCCGGCCAGCGCCGACGCCCCCTCACCGCTGGCCGCGTCGCCGGCGGGCCAGTGACGGAGAACGCTACGAATGGCTCGTTTCTTCATTGACCGGCCGGTCTTCGCCTGGGTGATCTCCCTGCTGATCGTGCTCGCCGGGGTCCTGGCGATCCGCTTCCTGCCGGTCGCCCAGTACCCGGACATCGCGCCGCCGGTGGTCAACGTCAGCGCCAGCTATCCCGGCGCCTCGGCCAAGGTGGTCGAGGAAGCGGTGACCGCGATCATCGAGCGCGAGATGAACGGCGCGCCCGGCCTGCTCTACACCAAGGCCACCAGCAGCACCGGCCAGGCTTCGCTGACCCTGACCTTCCGCCAGGGCGTGAACGCCGACCTCGCCGCGGTGGAAGTGCAGAACCGCCTGAAGATCGTCGAGTCGCGCCTGCCCGAGTCGGTGCGGCGCGACGGCATCTATGTGGAGAAGGCGGCGGACAGCATCCAGCTGATCGTTACCCTTACCTCCTCCAGCGGCCGCTACGACGCCATGGAACTGGGCGAGATCGCCTCGTCCAACGTGTTGCAGGCGCTGCGCCGGGTGGAGGGCGTGGGCAAGGTCGAGACCTGGGGCGCCGAGTACGCCATGCGCATCTGGCCCGACCCGGCCAAGCTGACCTCGATGAACCTCAGCGCCAGCGACCTGGTCAACGCCGTGCGCCGGCACAACGCCCGCCTCACCGTGGGCGACATCGGCAACCTCGGGGTCCCCGACTCGGCGCCGATCAGCGCCACGGTGAAGGTCGACGACACCCTGGTGACGCCCGAGCAGTTCGGCGAGATTCCGCTGCGCATCCGCGCCGACGGCGGCGCGATCCGCCTGCGCGACGTGGCCCGCGTCGAGTTCGGCCAGAGCGAGTACGGCTTCGTCTCGCGGGTCAACCAGATGACCGCCACCGGCCTGGCGGTGAAGATGGCGCCCGGCTCCAACGCGGTGGCCACCGCCAAGCGCATCCGCGCCACCCTCGACGAGCTGTCGCGCTACTTCCCGGAGGGCGTGAGCTACAACATCCCCTATGACACCTCGGCGTTCGTCGAGATCTCGATCAGGAAGGTGGTCAGCACCCTGCTCGAGGCGATGCTGCTGGTGTTCGCCGTGATGTACCTGTTCATGCAGAACTTCCGCGCCACCCTGATCCCGACACTGGTGGTGCCGGTGGCCCTGCTGGGCACCTTCACGGTGATGCTCGGCCTGGGCTTCTCGATCAACGTGCTGACCATGTTCGGCATGGTCCTGGCGATCGGCATCCTGGTGGACGACGCGATCATCGTGGTGGAGAACGTCGAGCGGCTGATGGCCGAGGAAGGCCTGTCGCCGCACAACGCCACGGTCAAGGCGATGCGCCAGATCAGCGGGGCCATCGTCGGCATCACCGTGGTGCTGGTCTCGGTGTTCGTGCCGATGGCGTTCTTCAGCGGCGCGGTGGGCAACATCTACCGCCAGTTCGCGGTGACCCTGGCGGTCTCCATCGGCTTCTCGGCGTTCCTCGCGCTGTCGCTGACCCCGGCCCTGTGCGCCACCCTGCTGCGCCCGATCGACGCCGACCACCATGAGAAGCGCGGCTTCTTCGGCTGGTTCAACCGCGCCTTCCTGCGCCTGACCGGACGCTACCGCAACGCGGTGGCCGGCATCCTCGCCCGGCCGATCCGCTGGATGCTGGTCTACGCCCTGGTCATCGGCGTGGTCGCCCTGCTCTTCGTGCGCCTGCCGCAGGCGTTCCTGCCGGAAGAGGACCAGGGCGACTTCATGATCATGGTGATGCAGCCCGAAGGCACGCCGATGGCGGAGACCATGGCCAACGTCGGCGACGTCGAGCGCTACCTGGCGGAGCACGAACCGGTGGCCTACGCCTATGCGGTCGGCGGCTTCAGCCTGTACGGCGACGGCACCAGCTCGGCGATGATCTTCGCCACCCTGAAGGACTGGTCGGAACGCCGGGAGGCCAGCCAGCACGTCGGCGCCATCGTCGAGCGCATCAACCAGCGCTTCGCCGGCCTGCCCAACCGTACGGTGTATGCGATGAACTCGCCGCCGCTGCCGGACCTGGGTTCCACCAGCGGCTTCGACTTCCGCCTGCAGGACCGTGGCGGGGTTGGCTACGAGGCCCTGGTCAAGGCCCGCGACCAGTTGCTGGCGCGCGCCGCCGAGGACCCGCGTCTGGCCAACGTGATGTTCGCCGGCCAGGGCGAGGCGCCGCAGATCCGCCTGGACATCGACCGGCGCAAGGCGGAGACCCTTGGCGTGAGCATGGACGAGATCAACACCACCCTGGCGGTGATGTTCGGCTCGGACTACATCGGCGACTTCATGCACGGCAGCCAGGTGCGCAAGGTGGTGGTCCAGGCCGACGGCGCCAAGCGCCTGGGCATCGACGACATCGGCCGGCTTCACGTGCGCAACGAGCAGGGCGAGATGGTGCCGCTGGCGACGTTCGCCAAGGCCGCCTGGACCCTCGGCCCGCCGCAACTGACCCGCTACAACGGCTATCCCTCGTTCAACCTCGAGGGCCAGGCCGCGCCGGGCTACAGCAGCGGCGAAGCCATGCAGGCGATGGAGGAATTGATGCAGGGCCTGCCCGAGGGCATCGCCCACGAGTGGTCCGGCCAGTCCTTCGAAGAACGCCTGTCCGGCGCCCAGGCGCCGGCGCTGTTCGCCCTCTCGGTGTTGATCGTGTTCCTCGCCCTGGCCGCCCTCTACGAAAGCTGGTCGATCCCGCTGGCGGTGATCCTGGTGGTGCCGCTGGGCGTACTCGGCGCACTGCTCGGGGTGAGCCTGCGCGGTCTGCCCAACGACATCTACTTCAAGGTCGGCCTGATCACCATCATCGGCCTCTCGGCGAAGAACGCCATCCTCATCATCGAGGTGGCCAAGGACCATTACCAGGAAGGCATGAGCCTGCTGCAGGCGACCCTGGAGGCCGCGCGCCTGCGCCTGCGACCGATCGTCATGACCTCGCTGGCGTTCGGTTTCGGCGTGGTCCCGCTGGCGCTCTCCAGCGGCGCCGGTTCCGGCGCCCAGGTCGCCATCGGCACCGGGGTGCTCGGCGGGATCGTCACCGCCACGGTACTCGCGGTGTTCCTGGTACCGCTGTTCTTCCTGGTGGTCGGGCGCCTGTTCCGGTTGCGCAAGGCGCCGCGCACCGGCAACTCGCCCCAGATCCCCACGGAGCAAGCCTGATGCCCCTAGCGAAACTCTCGCTCCCCACCCTGGCACTGTGCGTCGGGCTGCTCGGCGCCTGCCCGCCGACGCCTCGCCAGCCGCGCGCGGCCCCCATCGTTCCGGCCAGCGGCCCCGACCTTCGGGGCAAGCTGGACGACTGGCAACAGCAGTTCACCGACCCGCTGCTGCGACAGATGATCGGCTACGCGCCGGCGCTATCCGGCGCGCAAGCCTGAATTCCGCCGTCCTTTTCCCACCCTAGTCGGCCGCTGGCAGCGCTCGGCTGAAGCGGTAGAACAGGTTCGGCTCGCTGACCACGTACAGGCTGCCCCGGTCGTCCATCGCCAACCCTTCGGCCTGCGGCACGTCGTCCGTCAGGCCATGGTTGCCGCCACGCAGGGTCAGGCTGCCGAGCGGATCCCCGGCGCGATCCAGTTCGATGACCACCCGCGACTCGTCGGAAAGCACCAGCAGGTGATCGCTGGCCTTGTCGTAGTAGAGGCTCGACAGATCGGTGAGGAACAACCCGCGATCGCGCTGCGGGTCGCCGCCGACGCTCAGGTCGAGCGCCTCGCCGCGGTCGTTGAAGAAGCCGTTTACCTCGATGATGCCCACCGGCGCCTTTTCCCGGGCCACGAACAGGCGCTCGCGCAGCGGGTCGTAGGCCAACCCCTCGAAGCCCTTGTTGCGCTTGTTTGCACTGCCCAGGGAGAACTTCCGGGCGTTGCGCGGATCGTCGATGTCGATCACCCGGGTGTCGGCGTCAACATGGATCTCCACCAGGCGTTGGCGACGCTCCTCGGCGACCACGTAGACGCCGGGCCGGATGTACTCGATAGCCTCCGGATCCTGGAAACCGCGCAGGGGGATGCGTCGCAGCAATTCGCCGTCCAGCGACAGCTCGAGGAAATGCGGGTCCTGGTTGGTCACGCTGACCAGGCTGCGCCGGCTGGGGTCGAAGGACAGCGCCGACACGTTGGACTCCGCGCCCAGCACGCGGGCTTCGATATCGACTCGATAGTCGGCCAGGCGCAGGGCGTTCTCGCGCGCAACATCGCCGCCGTAGCGCTGCTCCAGCTTGAACCAGATTCGCTCGAACGCGCGCTGCTGCTGGCCCGCCACCAGCAGCGCAAGCAACGCGGCGAGCAGGCAAGCCAGCAGCGTCCTGTAGGTCATCAGCCGACTCATCGTTACGACTCCTCCGAGAAACACAGTGTTCGGCGAAGCAGAACAGAGCCATCCGCGCCCTTTCATGAGGCGCCGATTAAATCTTTCTGACAAGCATCTTTCACGGCTGTCATTTTTCCCCCGTTCCAGGCGTTGACAGGATTTCGGCGCAGCTTTACGTTAACGTAAAGGTAAACAAGCAGGTGCCAGCGCATGTCCATCACCTACACCATCTCCGATCTCGCCCGCGAACTGGACATCACCACCCGCGCCATCCGCTTCTACGAGGAGCAAGGCCTGCTCTCCCCCGAGCGACGCGGCCAGGAACGCATCTATTCGCCGCGCGACAAGGTCAGCCTGAAGCTGATCCTGCGCGGCAAGCGCATCGGTTTTTCCCTCGCCGAATGCCGCGAACTGATCGAGCTCTACGACCCGGACCCGAGCAGCGGCAACCAGAAGCAGTTGAACACCATGCTGGAGAAGATCGCCGAGCGCCGCGCCCAGCTGGAACAACAGTTGCTGGACATCGAACAGATGCAGCTGGAACTGGATACTGCCGAGGAGCGCTGTCGAGCGGCGCTGATCAAAAGCTATAACAAACAAACAGTTGCAACATAAACCTAATTCGAAGCTTTAAACCGGACAAGCACAATTACAGGTGAAAGCATGACCTATCCCAGCCTCAACTTCGCCCTCGGCGAAACCATCGACATGCTCCGCGACCAGGTCCGCGGCTTCGTCAACGCCGAACTACAGCCGCGCGCCGCGCAGATCGACCAGGACAACCAGTTCCCCATGGACATGTGGCGCAAGTTCGGCGAGATGGGCCTGCTCGGCATCACCGTCGACGAGGAGTACGGCGGTTCGGCGCTGGGCTACCTGGCCCACGCCGTGGTCATGGAAGAGATCAGCCGGGCCTCGGCCTCGGTGGCGCTCTCCTATGGCGCGCATTCCAACCTCTGCGTCAACCAGATCAAGCGCAACGGCAACGCCGAACAGAAGGCCCGCTACCTGCCGGCCCTGGTATCCGGCGAACACATCGGTGCGCTGGCGATGAGCGAACCCAACGCCGGCTCCGACGTGGTCTCGATGAAGCTGCGCGCGGACCGGGTCGGCGACCGCTTCGTTCTCAACGGCAGCAAGATGTGGATCACCAACGGTCCCGACGCCCATACCTATGTGATCTACGCCAAGACCGACGCGGACAAGGGCGCGCACGGGATCACCGCGTTCATCGTCGAGCGCGACTGGAAAGGCTTCAGTCGCGGGCCGAAGCTGGACAAGCTGGGCATGCGCGGCTCGAACACCTGCGAACTGATCTTCCAGGACGTCGAGGTACCCGAGGAGAACGTCCTCGGCGCGGTCAACGGCGGGGTCAAGGTACTGATGAGCGGCCTCGACTACGAGCGCGTGGTGCTTTCCGGCGGCCCGGTGGGAATCATGCAGGCGTGCATGGACGTGGTGGTGCCGTACATCCATGACCGCCGCCAGTTCGGCCAGAGCATCGGCGAATTCCAGCTGGTCCAGGGCAAGGTGGCCGACATGTACACCGCCCTCAACGCCAGCCGCGCCTACCTGTACGCCGTGGCCGCCGCCTGCGACCGCGGCGAGACGACCCGCAAGGACGCCGCCGGGGTGATCCTCTACAGCGCCGAGCGCGCCACCCAGATGGCCCTGGACGCGATCCAGATCCTCGGCGGCAACGGCTACATCAACGAGTTTCCCACCGGCCGCCTGTTGCGCGACGCCAAGCTCTACGAGATCGGCGCCGGCACCAGCGAGATCCGCCGCATGCTGATCGGCCGCGAGCTGTTCAACGAAACCCGCTGAAGCCTCGCTCTTCCCGGCCCTTTTCCGCCAGGGAGAGGGCATTCCATTGCATCGACAGGCGCATCGCCAGGTCGGGAGCGGGCGCCAACCGCTTCCGCCCACCTCGACACGGAGCCACCGCCATGGCCATCCTGCACACCCAGATCAATCCACGCTCCGCCGAGTTCGCGGCCAACGCCGCGACCATGCTGGAACAGGTCAACGCCCTGCGCACCCTCCTCGGCCGCATCCACGAAGGCGGCGGTAGCGCCGCCCAGGCCCGGCACAGCGCGCGCGGCAAGCTGCTGGTGCGCGAACGCATCAACCGCCTGCTCGACCCCGGCTCGCCGTTCCTCGAGCTTTCCGCCCTCGCCGCCCACGAAGTCTACGGCGAAGAGGTCGCCGCCGCCGGCATCGTCGCCGGGATCGGCCGGGTCGAAGGGGTGGAATGCATGATCGTCGGCAACGATGCCACGGTGAAGGGCGGCACCTACTATCCGCTGACCGTGAAGAAGCACCTGCGGGCCCAGGCCATCGCCCTGGAGAACCGCCTGCCATGCATCTACCTGGTGGACTCTGGCGGCGCCAACCTGCCGCGCCAGGACGAGGTGTTCCCCGACCGCGAGCACTTCGGCCGGATCTTCTTCAACCAGGCCAACATGAGTGCCCGCGGCATCCCGCAGATCGCCGTGGTCATGGGCTCCTGCACCGCCGGCGGGGCCTACGTGCCGGCGATGTCCGACGAAACCGTGATGGTGCGCGAACAGGCCACCATCTTCCTCGCCGGGCCGCCGCTGGTGAAGGCCGCTACCGGCGAGGTGGTCAGCGCCGAGGAACTTGGCGGCGCCGACGTGCACTGCAAGGTCTCAGGGGTCGCCGACCACTATGCCGAGGACGATGACCATGCCCTGGCCATCGCCCGCCGCTGCGTCGCCAACCTCAACTGGCGCAAGCAGGGCCAGCTGCAATGCCGTGCACCGCGCGCGCCGCTGTACCCCGCCGAGGAGCTGTACGGGGTGATTCCCGCCGACAGCAAGCAGCCCTACGACGTGCGCGAAGTGATCGCACGACTGGTGGACGGCTCCGAGTTCGACGAGTTCAAGGCGCTGTTCGGCACCACCCTGGTCTGCGGCTTCGCCCACCTGCACGGCTATCCGATCGCCATCCTGGCCAACAACGGGATCCTCTTCGCCGAGGCTGCGCAGAAAGGCGCGCACTTCATCGAACTGGCCTGCCAGCGTGGCATCCCGCTGCTGTTCCTGCAGAACATCACCGGTTTCATGGTCGGCCAGAAGTACGAGGCTGGCGGCATCGCCAAGCACGGCGCCAAGCTGGTGACCGCGGTGGCCTGCGCGCGGGTGCCGAAGTTCACCGTGCTGATCGGCGGCAGCTTCGGCGCCGGCAACTACGGCATGTGCGGACGCGCCTACGACCCGCGCTTCCTGTGGATGTGGCCGAACGCGAGGATCGGCGTGATGGGCGGCGAACAGGCCGCCGGGGTGCTCGCCCAGGTCAAGCGCGAGCAGGCCGAGCGCGCCGGCCAGCAGCTCGGCGTCGAAGAGGAGGCGAAGATCAAGGCGCCGATCCTCGAGCAGTACGAGCACCAGGGCCATCCCTACTACTCCAGCGCGCGACTGTGGGACGACGGCGTGATCGATCCGGCGCAGACCCGCGAGGTGCTCGCCCTGGCGCTTTCCGCCGCCCTCAACGCCCCCATCGAGCCGACCGCCTTCGGCGTGTTCCGCATGTGACGAGCAGACCAGCATGAGCGAATTCCAGACCATCCAGCTTGAGATCGACCCGCGCGGCGTAGCCACCCTGTGGCTGGACCGGGCGGAAAAGAACAACGCCTTCAATGCCGTCGTGATCGACGAACTGTTGCAGGCCATCGATCGCGTCGGCAGCGACCCGCAGGTCCGCCTGCTGGTGCTGCGCGGCCGTGGCCGGCACTTCTGCGGCGGTGCCGACCTGGCCTGGATGCAGCAGTCGGTGGACCTCGACTACCAGGGCAACCTGGCCGACGCCCAGCGCATCGCCGAACTCATGACCCATCTCTACAACCTGCCCAAGCCGACCCTGGCGGTGGTCCAGGGCGCGGTGTTCGGCGGCGGGGTCGGCCTGGTCAGTTGCTGCGATATGGCCATCGGCAGCGACGACGCGACCTTCTGCCTGTCCGAGGTACGCATCGGCCTGATCCCGGCGACCATCGCCCCGTTCGTGGTCAAGGCCATCGGCCAGCGCGCCGCGCGGCGCTATTCGCTGACCGCCGAGCGCTTCGACGGACGCCGCGCCAGCGAACTGGGCCTGCTCAGCGAAAGCTGTCCCGCCGCCGAACTGGAAAGCCAGGCCGAGGCCTGGATCGCCAACCTGCTGCAAAACAGCCCGCGCGCCCTGGTCGCCTGCAAGGCGCTCTACCATGAGGTCGAGGCCGCCGAGCTGAGCCCGGCGCTGCGCCGCTACACCGAGGCGGCCATCGCCCGCATCCGCATCAGCCCGGAAGGCCAGGAAGGCCTGCGCGCCTTCCTGGAGAAACGCACGCCCGCCTGGAGAAACGACGCATGAACCCGGACTACCGCAGCATCCAGCGCCTCCTGGTCGCCAACCGCGGCGAGATCGCCTGCCGGGTGATGCGCAGCGCGCGCGCCCTCGGCATCGGCAGCGTCGCCGTGCACAGCGACATCGACCGCCACGCCCGCCACGTCGCCGAAGCCGACATCGCCGTCGACCTGGGCGGCGCCAAGCCCGTCGACAGCTACCTGCGCGGCGACAGGATCATCGCCGCCGCCCTCGCCAGCGGCGCCCAGGCGATCCACCCCGGCTACGGCTTCCTCTCGGAGAACGCCGACTTCGCCCGCGCCTGCGAGGAAGCCGGCCTGCTCTTCCTCGGACCGCCGGCGGCGGCCATCGACGCCATGGGCAGCAAGTCGGCGGCCAAGGCGCTGATGGAAGAAGCCGGCGTGCCGCTGGTGCCCGGCTATCACGGCGAAGCCCAGGACCTCGAGACTTTCCGCCGGGAAGCCGGGCGCATCGGCTACCCGGTGCTGCTCAAGGCCGCCGCTGGCGGCGGCGGCAAGGGCATGAAGGTGGTGGAGCGCGAGGCCGAGCTGGCCGAGGCCCTTTCCTCCGCCCAGCGCGAGGCCAAGGCCGCCTTCGGCGACGCGCGGATGCTGGTGGAGAAATACCTGCTGAAGCCGCGCCACGTGGAGATCCAGGTATTCGCCGACCGCCATGGCCACTGCCTGTACCTCAACGAACGCGACTGTTCGATCCAGCGCCGCCACCAGAAGGTCGTCGAGGAAGCCCCCGCCCCCGGTCTCGGTGTGGAACTGCGCCGGGCCATGGGCGAGGCCGCGGTACGCGCGGCGCAGGCGATCGGCTACGTCGGCGCCGGTACCGTCGAATTCCTCCTCGACGAACGCGGCCAGTTCTTCTTCATGGAAATGAACACCCGCCTGCAGGTGGAACACCCGGTCACCGAGGCCATCACCGGCCTCGACCTGGTCGCCTGGCAGATCCGCGTCGCTCGCGGCGAGGCGCTGCCGCTGACACAGGAACAGGTGCCGCTGAACGGCCACGCCATCGAAGTGCGGCTCTACGCGGAAGACCCCGAGGGCGGCTTCCTCCCCGCCAGCGGCCGCCTGGCGCTGTACCGCGAAGCGCCCGCCGGCCCCGGCCGGCGGGTCGACAGCGGGGTACGCGAAGGCGACGAGGTCTCGCCGTTCTACGACCCGATGCTGGCCAAGCTGATCGCCTGGGGCGAAACCCGCGAGGAAGCCCGCCAGCGCCTGCTGGCGATGCTGGCGGAAACCTCGGTCGGCGGCCTGCGCACCAACCTGGCGTTCCTCCGCCGCATCCTCGGCCATTCGGCGTTCGCCGCCGCCGAACTGGACACCGGGTTCATCGCGCGCCACCAAGACGACCTGCTGCCGGCGCCGCAAGCGCTGCCGGAGCATTTCTGGCAAGCCGCCGCCGAAGCCTGGCTGCAGAGCGAACCGGGCCACCGTCGCGACGACGACCCGCATTCGCCGTGGAGCCGCAACGACGGCTGGCGCAGCGCCCTGGCGCGGGAGGCCGACCTGATGCTGCGCTGCCGCGACGAACGCCGCTGCGTCCGCCTGCGCCACGCCAGCCCCAGCCAGTATCGCCTGGACGGCGACGACCTGGTCAGCCGGGTGGACGGTGTCACCCGTCGCTCGGCGGCGTTGCGCCGCGGACGCCAGTTGTTCCTCGAATGGGAGGGCGAACTGCTGGCCATCGAAGCCGTCGACCCGATCGCCGAAGCCGAGGCCGCCCATGCCCACCAGGGTGGTTTGAGCGCGCCGATGAACGGCAGTATCGTGCGGGTCCTGGTCGAGCCCGGCCAGACGGTCGAAGCCGGCACCGCCCTGGTGGTGCTGGAGGCGATGAAGATGGAACACAGCATCCGCGCGCCCCACGCCGGGGTAGTGAAGGCGCTGTATTGCAGCGAGGGCGAACTGGTAGAGGAAGGCACGCCGCTGGTGGAGCTGGACGAGAACCAGGCCTGACAGCCAAGACGAGGAACAGCATGAACCTGCCGAAGAAGGTCCGCCTGGTGGAAGTCGGTCCGCGCGACGGACTGCAGAACGAGAAACAGCCGATCGAGGTGGCCGACAAGATCCGCCTGGTCGATGACCTGAGCGCCGCCGGCCTGGACTACATCGAAGTGGGCAGCTTCGTCTCGCCCAAGTGGGTGCCGCAGATGGCCGGCTCGGCCGAGGTGTTCGCCGGCATCCGCCAGCGTCCCGGCGTGACCTACGCGGCGCTGGCGCCGAACCTGAAAGGCTTCGAGGCGGCGCTGGAGTCGGGGGTGAAGGAAGTGGCGGTGTTCGCCGCCGCGTCGGAAGCCTTCTCCCAGCGCAACATCAACTGCTCGATCAAGGACAGCCTGGAGCGCTTCGTACCGGTGCTGGAGGCGGCGCGCCAGCACCAGGTGCGGGTGCGCGGCTACATTTCCTGCGTGCTCGGCTGTCCCTACGACGGCGATGTCGATCCGCGCCAGGTCGCCTGGGTCGCCCGCGAACTCCAGCAGATGGGCTGCTACGAAGTGTCCCTGGGCGACACCATCGGCGTCGGCACCGCCGGTGCCACCCGCCGGCTGATCGAGGCGGTGGCCAGCGAGGTTCCCCGCGAGCGCCTCGCCGGGCACTTCCACGACACCTACGGGCAGGCCCTGGCGAACATCTACGCCAGCCTGCTGGAAGGCGTCGCGGTATTCGACAGCTCGGTGGCCGGCCTCGGCGGTTGTCCCTACGCCAAGGGCGCCACCGGCAACGTCGCCAGCGAAGACGTCCTCTACCTGCTGAACGGCCTGGAGATCCATACCGGGGTCGACATGCACGCCCTGGTCGACGCCGGCCAGCGCATCTGCGCGGTGCTCGGCAAGAGCAACGGATCGCGAGCGGCGAAGGCGTTGCTGGCCAAGGCCTGAGAAGCGGCGGATAACCGCGGGCGGTTATCCGCCCTACCTGACATCACCCTCAGGCTCGGAGACTGCATCATCCACCCTGGGTGCCGTCATACCCCATCCGCCAACTGATAGCCCGAGTCGTCGCAAGCAGCCGTTCCGCCGCCGGCCCCTGCTCCTCGGCCTGGAAGATGCTCGCCGGGCCGACCACCGTGAGCACCGCCGCCACCCGCCCGCGGGCGTCGAACACCGGTGCCGAGAGCGCCTCCACCCCAGGCATCAGCAGCCCATGGATCGCATGCAGGCCGCGCGCGCGGATGCCCTCCAGCAGCACCGCGTAGGCCGCCGGGTCGGCCAGCGGATGGTCGGCGCGCCCAGCCAACTCTTCCTCGCGCAGCTCGGCCACCTCGCGTTCCGGCAGGAACGCGGCGAACACCAGGCCGGTGGACGAACCGAGCAGCGGCAGCACCGAGCCGACCTGGGTGACCACCGTCACCGCGCGCACCGCCTGTTCCACCTGTACCACGGTGGCGCCACGGTTGCCCCAGACGGCGAGGAAGCAGGTCTCGTTGAGCACGTCGCGCAGCTCGGCCAGCGGCGCGGCGGCGCTCTTCAGCACGTCCATGCTGTCCAGCGCCGCCAGGCCCACGCGCAGGGCCTCGCGCCCCAGCGAGTAATGATTGGTGGAGGCGTCCTGGACCGCGAAGCCGCTGGCGATCAATGCCTGCAGATAGCGATGGACCTTGCTCGCCGGCATCCCCACATGCTCCGCCAGGCGCGACAGCGAGGTCGCCGGGGAGAGTTCGGCGAGGGCCTTGAGGATATCGGTACCGACTTCGGCGGAGCGGACCTTCTGCTTGCCGGAGGTTTCGGCGGGACTGCTGTTCTTTTCCATGGACGCGGGTTCCTGCGGGCGGGGCCGACGTTATAGCTTGACGCTGCTTTCCACTCAAATTACGTTATGCGTAATTGAATTACGATAAAAATAACGCAGCCAGCGTGCCAGGTCCCCGGCGGATCGGCGGCAAGCTGCCCCCACTCCCCGGAGGCCTCAGATGAACCTCGACTCCACTGCCCTCGCCTATCAATCGGGCTTCGGCAACGAATTCAGCAGCGAAGCGCTCCCCGGCGCCCTGCCGGTCGGCCAGAACTCCCCGCAGAAAGCGCCCTACGGCCTGTACGCCGAACTGCTCTCCGGCACCGCCTTCACCATGGCTCGCAGCGAGGCCCGGCGCACCTGGCTATACCGCATCACGCCGTCGGCCAAGCATCCGCCGTTCCGCCGCCTGAAACGACAGATCGCCGGTGCCGAACTGGATGCGCCGACCCCCAACCGCCTGCGCTGGGATCCGCTGGCACTGCCCGAGCAGCCCACCGACTTCCTCGACGGCCTGCTGCGCATGGCCGCCAACGCGCCCGGCGACAAGCCCGCCGGCGTGAGCATCTACCAGTACCTGGCCAACCGCTCGATGGAGCGTTGCTTCTACGACGCCGACGGCGAACTGCTGCTGGTCCCGCAGTTGGGCCGCCTGCGCCTGTGCACCGAACTCGGCGCGCTGCAGGTCGAACCGCTGGAGATCGCGGTGATCCCGCGCGGGATGAAGTTCCGCGTCGAGCTGCTCGACGGCGAGGCACGCGGCTATATCGCCGAGAACCACGGCGCGCCGCTGCGCCTGCCCGACCTCGGCCCGATCGGCAGCAATGGCCTGGCCAATCCGCGCGACTTCCTGGCCCCGGTGGCGCGCTACGAAGACAGCCGCCAGCCGCTGCAACTGGTGCAGAAATACCTCGGCGAGCTGTGGGCCTGCGAGCTTGACCACTCGCCGCTGGACGTGGTCGCCTGGCACGGCAACAACGTGCCCTACAAGTACGACCTGCGCCGCTTCAACACCATCGGCACGGTCAGCTTCGACCACCCGGACCCGTCGATCTTCACCGTGCTGACCTCCCCCACCAGCGTCCATGGCCTGGCCAACATCGACTTCGTGATCTTCCCGCCGCGCTGGATGGTGGCCGAGAACACCTTCCGTCCGCCATGGTTCCACCGCAACCTGATGAACGAATTCATGGGCCTGATCCAGGGCGCCTATGACGCCAAGGCCGGCGGCTTCGTGCCCGGCGGCGCCTCGCTGCACAGTTGCATGAGCGCCCACGGCCCGGACGCGGAAAGCTGCGACAAGGCCATCGCCGCCGACCTCAAGCCGCACAGGATCGACCAGACCATGGCCTTCATGTTCGAGACCAGCCAGGTCCTCCGGCCGAGCCGTGCCGCCCTCGAGACGCCGGCCCTGCAGAATGACTACGATGCCTGCTGGGCGTCGCTCGTATCCACCTTCAACCCGCAACGGAGATAACCCCATGAACCAGCCAACCCCCACTCGTAGCTGGGTCGCCTCCGCCAATGGGCATGCCGACTTTCCCCTGCAAAACCTGCCGCTGGGCATCTTCAGCCGTGCCGGCCTGAGCCCGCGTTGCGGCGTGGCCATCGGCGACTCGATCCTCGACCTGGACGCGGCGCTGGCCGCCGGGCTGTTCGAGGGTGCCGCCGGCGTAGCCGCCGAAGCCACCCGCGGCGGCGCGCTGAACGCCTTCTTCGCCCTCGGCAAGCCGGCCCGCGTGGCGCTGCGCCAGCGCCTGCTGGAGCTGCTCGGCGAAGGCGCCGCGGAGCGCCCGGAACTGCTCCATCCGGCCGCCGAGTGCCAAATGCACCTACCGGCCAGGATCGGCGACTACACCGACTTCTACGTCGGCATCCGCCATGCCGAGAACGTCGGCAAGCTGTTCCGCCCGGACAACCCACTGCTGCCCAACTACAAGCACGTGCCCATCGGCTACCACGGCCGCGCCTCGACCGTGCGCGTCTCCGGCAGCGAAGTGCGCCGGCCCAACGGCCAGACCCTGCCGGCCGGCGCCAGCGAGCCGGTGTTCGGCCCCTGCGCGCGCCTGGACTACGAACTGGAGCTGGGCATCTGGATCGGCCAGGGCAACGCCCTCGGCGAAGCCATCCCGGTTTCCCGCGCCGCCGAGCACATCGCCGGCTTCTGCCTGCTCAACGACTGGTCGGCGCGCGACATCCAGGCCTGGGAATACCAACCGCTCGGCCCGTTCCTGTCGAAGAGCTTCATCACCAGCGTCTCGCCCTGGGTGGTCACCGCCGAAGCCCTGGAGCCGTTCCGCCGTGCCCAGCCAGCGCGCCCCGAAGGCGACCCGCGGCCGCTGCCGTATCTCTACGACGACAACGACCAGGCCCACGGCGCCTTCGACATCGAGCTGGAGGTCCTGCTGCTCACCGAGGGCCTGCGCGAGAAAGGCCTGCCGCCGCAGCGCCTGACCCTGAGCAACAGCCTGAGCATGTACTGGACGGTGGCGCAGATGGTCGCCCACCACAGCGTCAATGGCTGCCAGTTGCAGCCCGGCGACCTGTTCGGCTCCGGCACCCTGTCCGGCGCCGAGCCCGGCCAGTTCGGCTCGCTGCTGGAGATCACCGCTGGCGGCAAGCAGCCGGTGCAACTAGCCTCCGGCGAGACCCGGCGCTTCCTCGAGGACGGCGACGAGGTCATCCTCCGCGCTCGCTGCAAGCGCGAGGGACATGTCTCGATCGGTTTCGGCGAATGTCGCGGCAAGGTGCTCGCGGCCCTTCCGGGGGCGCGCGGATGAAGCTCTATACCTACTACCGTTCCACCTCCTCCTACCGGGTGCGCATCGCCCTGGCGCTGAAGGGGCTGGACTACCAGTCGCTGCCGGTCAACCTGGTCCGCGACGGCGGCGAACACCGCCAACCCGCCTACCTGGCGCTCAACCCGCAGGGCCGCGTACCGGCCCTGCAGGTCGACGAGGGCGAGCTGCTGATCCAGTCGCCGGCGATCATCGAGTACCTCGAGGAGCGCTACCCGCAACCCGCCCTGCTCTCCAGCGATCCGCTGCGCCGCGCCCGCGAGCGCGGAGTCGCGGCGCTGGTCGGCTGCGACATCCACCCGTTGCACAACGCCAGCGTGCTCAACCTGCTGCGCCAGTGGGGCCACGACGAAGAGCAGGTCCGGCAGTGGATCGGCCACTGGGTCGGCCAGGGTCTCGCCGCCGTCGAGCAACTGATCGGCGACCAGGGCTGGTGCTTCGGCGACCGGCCGGGCCTGGCCGACGTCTACCTGGTCCCGCAGCTCTACGCCGCCGAGCGCTTCGGCGTGGCGCTGGACGCCTGGCCACGGATCCGCCGGGTCGCCGACCTGGCCGCCGCCCATCCGGCGTTCCGCCAGGCCCATCCGGCCAACCAGCCGGACACCCCGGCCGCCTGAGGGACCGCAGAGTCCCGCTCCTGAAGATAAAGGGGGGCGTCCGCCGGACGCCCCATCACCAATAAGAACCTCAGGTACCTTGCGATGCACAACCAGATCGCCAGCTTTCGCGCGGCGCTCGACGCGCGCCCCGTGTCCCGCTACCAGTGGCTGTTGCTGCTGCTCCTCGCCCTGTTGCTGGTCACCGATGGCTACGATGCCCAGGTGCTCGGCTACGTGGTGCCGACCCTGGCCCAGGAATGGGGCCTGGACAAGGCCGCATTCGGCCCGGTGTTCAGCGCCAACCTGTTCGGCCTGACCGTCGGTTCGCTGCTGGTGACGCCGCTGGCTGACCGCTTCGGCATCCGCCGGGTGCTGCTCTGCTGCGTGCTGATCTACGCCAGCCTGACCGTCCTGATGGTCTTCGCCGGTTCCCTGGAAAGCCTGATGCTGGCGCGCTTCGTCTGCGGCATCGGAATGGGCGGGGCGATGCCCAGCGCCATGGCGCTGATGGCCGAGTATTCGCCACCGCGCCTGCGTACCCTGATGGTCACCCTGGCGGCCTGCGGTTTCTCCTTCGGCGGCGCCGCCGGCGGTTTCGTCGCCGCCGCCTTCATGGACGGCTTCGGCTGGCAGGCGGTGTTCCTCGCCGGCGGCGTCACCCCGTTGCTGCTGTTCCCCTTCCTCCTCCTGTTCCTCCCGGAGTCGCTGCCGCGCCTGCTCCGCGACGCACCGCCCTATGCCCGCCTGCGCCAGCTCAGCGAGCGTATGGCGCCGGGCTGGCAGCCGCCGCCGGCAGAGGCCGACGCCGAGCCGGCGGCAAGCCTGACCGTGCTGGAGCTGTTCCGCCACGGTTACGCGCGGCCGACCCTGCTGCTCTGGGCGACCTTCTTCGTCAGCCTGATCCTGCTCTACTTCATGGTCAGCTGGCTGCCCTCGCTGCTCCAGGAAAGCGGCCTGACACGCAATGCGGCGAACCTGGCGACCTCGATGTTCCTCTTCGCCGGCACCCTCGGCGCGATGCTCCTGGCCTGGCTCGCCGACCGCCTGCGCAGCAAGGTCCGCCTGCTGGCGGCGATTCTCGCCGGCGCCGCGCTATTCACCCTGCTCCTCGGCCTCAACCACGACCAGCCGCGCTGGCTGCTGGCGTTCGTCTTCGCCGCCGGCTTCTGCATCATCGGCGGGCAGTTGACCCTGAACGCCTTCGCCAGCAACTTCTACCCGGCCCAGGTACGCGCCACCGGCACCGGCTGGGCGCTGGGCGTGGGCCGCTTCGGTTCGATCCTCGGCCCACTGTTCGGCAGCCTGCTGCTGGGCATGCACATATCCGTGGAGAACATCTTCATGCTTGCGGCGTTTCCCGCCGGGCTCGCCGCGCTACTGATCCTCCAGGTCCGCTCGCCCGCCGCCCAGGCGCAGCGGGAAAGCGCCGCCGCGCTGGCCGTCGAGGAATCCTGAGCCTTCACCGCGAGCGGCTTCCCGGCTACAGTGGCGGGCCGTTTCGCCGTCCGCCGCAGGAGCCGCCGATGAACGACGCCGACAGCCTCCAGGATTACCAACGCGTGCGCCAGCAGGCGATCCGTTCGCTGTTCGAGATCGTCGAAGGCTCCAGCGAAGGCACGGTGATCGTCGACCGCGAGGCCCGCATCGTCTGGATCAACCAGCGCTACGCCCAGCGTTTCGGCCTCGCCGACCCGGCGCAGGCCATCGGCCGGCCCTGCGAAAGCGTGATCCCCGGTAGCCTGCTGCGCGAAGTGGTAGGCAGCGGCAAGCCGATCCTGCTGGACATGATGGACAGCGCGAAGGACCCGCTGGTGGTGATGCGCCTGCCGATCCACGACGACGCCGGCGAAGTGATCGGCGCCATCGGCTTCGCCCTGCTCGACGAACTGCGTTCGCTGTCGCCGCTGGTGACCCGCTACCTGAGCATGCAGCGCGAACTGGCCTCGACCCGCTCGCAATTGCAGGCGCGCCAGGCCAAGTACAGCTTCAGCCACTTCGTCGGCACCAGTCCGGTCAGCCTGGAAGTCAAGCGTCGCGCCCGTCGTGGCGCGGCCAGCGAAGCGCCGGTGCTGTTGCTCGGCGAGACCGGCACCGGCAAGGAACTGCTCGCCCACGCCATCCACAGCGCTTCGCCGCGGGCGCACAAGGCCTTCGTCAGCGTGAACGCCGCGGCGATCCCGGAAAGCCTGCTGGAGGCCGAATTCTTCGGTACCGCCCCGGGGGCCTTCACCGGTGCCGAGCGCAAGGGCCGGCCAGGCAAGTTGCAGGTGGCCCAGGGCGGCACGTTGTTCCTCGACGAGATCGGCGACATGCCGCTGGCCTTGCAAGGTAAGCTGTTGCGCGTGCTACAGGAGAAAGAGTTCGAAGCGGTGGGTTCCAACGAAGTGATCCGCAGCGACATCCGCCTGGTCGCCGCCACTTCCATCGACCTGCAGCAGGCGATGCGCGAAGGCCGTTTCCGCGCTGACCTCTACTACCGGCTGAACGTCCTGCCGATCGAGATCCCGCCGTTGCGCCAGCGCCTGGACGACCTCCCGGCGCTCTGCGAGTCGATCCTCGACAGCCTCGACCACGGCCGTCTCCACGAACTCGGCGGCGACGCCCTGGCGCTGCTCGCCCGGCATGCCTGGCCGGGCAACGTCCGCGAACTGCGCAACGTGCTGGAACGCGCGCTGCTGCTGGCCGACCAACGGTTGCTGGACGCCGCCGCCCTCGGCGCGGCGCTGGGGCCCCTGCAACCGCTGCCGGAGCTGCCTCGAGCGGCGGACGACAGGCCGGTCGGGGATTTCCAACAGGCCCGCGAAGCCTTCGAGCGCGACCTGATCGGACGGGCCCTGGCGCAGAGTGCCGGCAATGTGGTGGAAGCGGCGAAACGCCTGGGCCTGGGTCGCTCGACCCTGTACAAGAAGATCGTGGCGCTGGGCATGCGTCTCGATAGCGGGACTCATCTCGAAATAGAGACGAACTGAGACCTGCATAGCCACGGAACTTTCGCTCGATTACGTCTCCATTTTGAGACAACGCTATTCCCCACGCTCCCCTTCGTCTCGCCGCAGCCCACGAAAACCGCGATTCTGGGGCCTGGCACGGTTATCGCAACGTGCCTTTCCGACGGCCCTGCCCCGTTCCAGGCCGTCACGCCGTTGCCCGCACCGTTCGACAACAAGAAACAGGCCCGGAGCGCCTTCCCCATGCGAAGCGCGCCCCGCAGCGCCGTGGAGATATGCCCGATGAGCGTGATCATCGCCCTTGCCGCCCTGGGCCTGCTGATGCTGGCCGCCTACCGGGGCTACAGCGTCATCCTGTTCGCCCCCCTCGCCGCCCTCGGCGCCGTCCTGCTCACCGATCCCAGCGCGGTCGCGCCGACCTTCACCGGGGTGTTCATGGAGAAGATGGTCGGTTTCATCAAGCTTTACTTCCCGGTATTCCTGCTTGGCGCGGTGTTCGGCAAGCTGATCGAGCTGGCCGGCTTCTCCCGTTCCATCGTCGCGGCGGCGATCCGCCTGCTCGGCACCCGCCAGGCGATGCTGGTGATCGTACTGGTCTGCGCGCTGCTCACCTACGGCGGCGTCTCGCTGTTCGTGGTGGTGTTCGCGGTCTACCCGTTCGCCGCGGAGATGTTCCGCCAGAGCGACATCCCCAAGCGGTTGATTCCGGCGACCATCGCCCTCGGCGCGTTTTCCTTCACCATGGACGCGCTGCCCGGCACCCCGCAGATCCAGAACATCATCCCCTCGACCTTCTTCGGCACCCACGCCTGGGCCGCGCCCTGGCTCGGCACCCTCGGCGCGCTGTTCGTCTTCGCCGTGGGCATGCTCTACCTGCGACGCCAGGCGAACAAGGCGCGGCGCAACGGCGAAGGCTACGGCAGCGACCTGCGCAACGAGCCGGAGACCGCCGATGACCTGCGCCTGCCGAATCCCTGGCTGGCGCTCTCGCCGCTGGTGCTGGTCGGGGTCGCCAACCTGCTGTTCACCCACTGGATCCCGCAATGGTACGGCCAGGTCCATACCCTGCAACTGGCCGGCATGGCCACGCCGTTGCAGACCGAGGTCGGCAAGCTCACCGCGATCTGGGCAGTGCAGGCGGCCCTGCTGCTGGGCATCCTGCTGGTGCTGGCGAGCGGCTTCGCGGCGATCCGCAGCCGCCTCGCCGAAGGCACCCGCAGCGCGGTGGCCGGCTCGCTGCTGGCGGCGATGAACACCGCCTCGGAATACGGCTTCGGTGCGGTGATCGCCTCGCTGCCGGGCTTCCTGGTGCTGGCCGACGCGCTCAAGAGCATTCCCAATCCGCTGGTCAACGAAGCGATCACCGTCACCCTGCTGGCCGGCATCACCGGTTCCGCGTCGGGCGGCATGAGCATCGCCCTGGCGGCGATGTCCGATACCTTCATCGCCGCCGCCAACGCCGCGCAGATCCCCCTGGAAGTCCTCCACCGGGTCGCCGCCATGGCCAGCGGCGGGATGGATACCCTGCCGCACAACGGCGCGGTGATCACCCTCCTGGCGGTCACCGGCCTGACCCATCGGGAGGCGTACAAGGACATTTTCGGTATTACCCTGATCAAGACCCTGGCGGTGTTCTTCGTCATCGGGCTGTTCTACGCCACCGGCCTGGTCTGATCCGCCCTTTTTTCATCCAGCGGGAGAAACAGCATGACCCTGAAAGGCAAGACCGCCCTGGTCACCGGTTCCACCAGCGGCATCGGCCTGGGCATCGCCCTGAGCCTGGCCGAGGCCGGCGCCGACCTGCTCCTCAACGGCTTCGGCGAGGTCGACGCGGCACTGGCGCAGGTCCGCGCCCGCGGCGTGCGCGCAGAGCACCACCCGGCCGACCTCTCCAGCCCGGAGCAGATCGGCGAACTGATGGCCTTCGCCGAGCGGACCTTCGGCGGCGTCGACATCCTCGTCAACAACGCCGGCATCCAGTACGTGGCGCCGGTGCAGGAATTCCCCACGGAACGCTGGGACGCGATCATCGCGATCAACCTGTCCTCAGTGTTCCATACCACCCGCCTGGCCCTGCCGGGCATGCTCGCGCGCGGCTGGGGGCGGATCGTCAACATCGCCTCGACCCACGGCCTGGTCGCCTCGGCCGGGAAGAGCGCCTACGTCGCCGCCAAGCATGGCGTGCTCGGCCTGACCAAGAGTGTGGCGCTGGAAACGGCGCGCACGCCGGTGACCTGCAACGCCATCTGCCCCGGCTGGGTGCTGACCCCGCTGGTGCAGAAGCAGATCGACGCGCGCATCGCCGAGGGCGTCTCGCCCGAACAGGCGGAACACGACCTGCTGGCGGAAAAGCAACCCTCGCTGGCCTTCGTCACCCCCGAGCAACTCGGCGGGCTGACGCTGTTCCTCTGCAGCGAAGCCGCCGACCAGGTGCGCGGCGCGGCCTGGAACATGGATGGCGGCTGGGTGGCGCAGTAGCCGGGGCGGCCTGCCTCTCCCCAGACCCTATCCCTGAAGGGAGAGGGAACCATCCGGAGTTCGCCCGCCCCATTGCGTAGGGCGGATAACGCCACAGGCNTCCGCCGATACCTCGTTTCCCGGCGCGGCTACCCTCGCCCCAACCTTCTCCCTGAAGGGAGAGGAAGTTATCGGGGGGGCGATGCGCTACGGCATCACCGGCGGGATGTACGCCAGGGTGCTGCCCAGGGCCCAGAGCAGACCCAGCACCAGCGGGATGTGCACCAGCAACTGGACGAACGAGAAGCCGATCAGGTCGCGCGCCTTCAGCCCCAGCACGCCGAGCAACGGCAGCATGTAGAACGGGTTGATCAGGTTCGGCAGCGCCTCGGCGGCGTTGTAGATCTGCACCGCCCAGCCGAGGTGGTATTGCAGCTCGTTGGCCACCTGCATCACGTACGGCGCCTCGATGATCCACTTGCCGCCGCCGGAGGGAATGAAGAAGCCCAGCACCGCCGAGTACACGCCCATCAGCAGCGCGTAGGTGTCGTGGGAGGCGATCTGTACGAAGAAGGTCGAGATATGGTGGGCCAGGGTCTCGCCGTCGCTGCCGTTGACCGTGGTCATGATCGCCGCGATCGAGCCGTACAGCGGGAACTGGATCAGCACCCCGGTGGTGGTCGGCACCGCGCGCGCCACCGCGTCGAGGAAGCTGCGCGGGCGCCAGTGCAGCAACGCGCCGAGCATCAGGAACAGCAGGTTATAGGTGTTCAACCCGGAGATCGCCAGGATCGCCGGCTTGGTCGAGAACTCGTGGACCAGCCAGCCGCCGGCCAGCAGTACCAGCAGGATGATCAGCAACGGGCTGTGCTCCAGCCACTCGCCGGGCCGGGTCGGCGCCAGCCTGGCCGGAGCGGTGAAGCTCACGTCGACCCCGCAATCCTTGGCGTCGCGGGCGCTGGCGGCGCTCGGCGCGGTCATGTAGGCGATCACCAGCGAGACCAGGATCAGCGCCAGCAGCATGACCCCGGACTGCCAGAGGAAGATGGTCTCGGTGAACGGGATCACCCCGGTGATCGCCAGGATCGACGGTGGCAGGCTGGCCGGGTTGGCCTGCAACTGCGCGGCCGACGACGACAGGCCCAGCGCCCACACCGCGCCCAGCCCGAGGTAGGCCGCGGCGCCGGCGGCGCGGTAGTCCATGCGCAGGTCGCTGCGGCGCGCCAGGGCGCGTACCAGCAGGCCGCCGAAGACCAGGCTGAGGCCCCAGTTGAGCAGCGAGGCGAGCATCGACACCAGCGCCACCCAGCAGACCGCCGAGCGGCCATTCTTCGGCACCCGCGCGAGCAGGTCGATGAGACGCGAGGCGGGGCCTGAACTGGCCACCACATAGCCGCCGATGACCACGAAGGCCATCTGCATGGTGAACGGGATCAGGCTCCAGAAACCGTCGCCGAAGGCTTTCGCCGTGGCGGTCGGTCCGGCGCCCATGGCCAGCGCGGCCAGGCTGACGATGAGGATGGCCAGGGCGGCGAACACCCAGGAGTCGGGAAACCAGCGCTCGGCCCAGTTCGAGCAACGCATGGCGAAGCGCGCGGAGCGGCTTTCTTGGATGGGAAGGATAGCGGTCATCGCGGATTCTCTCGGTTTTATTGTTATTCGGCGACTACGGGGCCGCCTGTGTGTGCTACGGCTCCCTGGGCACCCGGCCGTCCCGAGGGGCGGAACGGTACGGGGCCGGTCGGACGGTCAAGGCCGTCCGCCGCTCGTTCCCTGGACACGAGCGCGCCATGCCCCCGCGAAAGGACATGGCGCGATCACGCCGCGAGCGGCAGGTCGATGGATCAGTCGCGGGCCAGGGTCAGGGCGACGCCCTGCCCGCCGCCGATGCACAGGGTGGCGAGGCCCTTCTTCGCGTCGCGACGGATCATCTCGTGCAGCAGGGTCACCAGCACCCGGCAGCCGGACGCGCCGATCGGGTGGCCAAGGGCGATGGCGCCGCCGTTGACGTTGACCCTGGCGGCATCCCAGCCCAGTTCCCGACCCACCGCCAGGGACTGCGCGGCGAAGGCCTCGTTGGCCTCGATCAGGTCCAGTTGCTCCAGGCTCCAGCCGGCCTTGTCGAGCGCGCGACGGGTGGCGGAGACCGGGCCGATGCCCATGATCGCCGGGTCGACCCCGGCGCTGGCGTAGCTGGCGATCCGCGCCAGCACCGGCAGGCCCAGGGCCTTGGCCTTGGCTGCGCTCATCAGCAATACCGCGGCGGCGCCGTCGTTGAGGCTGGAGGCGTTGCCGGCGGTGACGCTGCCGTCCTTCCTGAAGGCCGGCTTGAGCTTGGCCAGGGCCTCGACGGTGGTGCCGGCGCGCGGCTGCTCGTCGGTATCGAAGCTCAGCGGCTCGCCCTTGCGCTGCGGGACCTGGATCGGCGTGATCTCGTCGCGGAAGCGCCCGCCCTCGATGGCGGCGATGGCCTTCTGCTGCGAAGCGGCGGCGAAGGCGTCCTGCTCCTCGCGGGTCAGGCCGTACTTCTCCGCCAGGTTCTCGGCGGTGATGCCCATGTGGTAGTCGTTGAAGGCGTCCCACAGGCCGTCCTCGATCATGCTGTCGACCAGCTTCGCATGGCCCATGCGCAGGCCGGTGCGGGCGCCGGGCATGACGTAGGGCGCCAGGCTCATGTTCTCCTGGCCGCCGGCGACGATCACCTCGGCGTCGCCGCAGCGGATCGCCTGGGCGCCCAGGTGCAGGGCCTTGAGGCCGGAGCCGCAGACCTTGTTCAGGGTCATGGCCGGCACGCCGACCGGCAGGCCGGCCTTGATCGCCGCCTGGCGCGCCGGGTTCTGCCCGGACCCGGCGGTGAGCACCTGGCCGAGGATCACTTCGTCGACCTGGCCGGCATCGAGACCGGTCTGTTCGAGCAGGCGGCGGATCACCGCGGCGCCCAGCTCGGGGGCGGGAATGCCGGCCAGCGAGCCCTGGAAGCTGCCGACGGCGGTACGGGTAGCGGCGACGATGACGACGTCTTGCATGGATGGTTCTCCTGGATTCGCCCGTGGCCGGGCCGAATCGCTGCGGGTGGACGTAGGCGGTGCGACAGGCTCCTATCCTACGCCCTCTGGAAAGGACGGTCCGCG
>NZ_JBQENS010000041.1:40581-56581 GCF_052044465.1 Pseudomonas sp. 22490
CGGGCCGCGATTCAGAAACTCATTTCCGGCACGTGCTCGGGGACGATCAGCTTGCCGGCGGTCTTCGCCACGATCTCCTCGACGCTGACCCCGGGGGCGCGCTCGCGGAGGATGAAGGCGCCGTCCTCGATCTCCAGGTAGGCCAGGTCGGTGAGCACCTTGCGAATGCAGCCGCAACCGGTCAGCGGCAGGGTGCAGTACGGCAGCAGCTTGGACTCGCCGTCCTTGGAGGCGTGGGTCATGGTGACGATGATGTTCTCGGCGCCGGCCACCAGGTCCATGGCGCCGCCCATGCCCTTGACCAGCTTGCCGGGGATCATCCAGGAGGCGATGTTGCCGCGCACGTCCACCTCGAAGGCACCGAGCACGGTGAGGTCGACGTGGCCGCCACGGATCATGGCGAAGGACTGCGCCGAGTCGAAGATCGACGCGCCGACGCGGGCGGTCACGGTCTGCTTGCCGGCGTTGATCATGTCGGCGTCGACTTCCGCCTCGCTGGGGAACGCGCCCATGCCGAGCAGGCCGTTCTCCGACTGGAGCATGACGTCGATGCCTTCCGGCACGTAGTTGGCCACCAGGGTCGGGATGCCGATGCCGAGGTTGACGTAGTAGCCGTCCTTCAATTCGCGCGCCACGCGCTGCGCCATCTGTTCGCGGGTAAGTGCCATCTGGGGAAACCTCTTGTCGTTGTAGCGGCCGCCGTCAGGCGCGCAGCGTGCGTTTCTCGATGCGTTTCTCGAAGCGACCCTGGATGATCCGGTCGACGTAGATGCCGGGGGTGTGGATCTGCGTCGGGTCCAGTTCGCCGGGCTCGACGATCTCCTCCACCTCGACCACCGTGATGCGCCCGGCGGTGGCGACCAGCGGGTTGAAGTTCTGCGCGGTGTGGCGATAGACGACGTTGCCGAAATGGTCGGCCTTCCAGCCCTTGACGATGGCGAAGTCGCCGGTGATGGCCGGTTCGAGGATGTAGTGGCGGCCATTGAACTCGCGCGCCTCCTTGCCCTCGGCGACCGGGGTGCCGTAGCCGGTGGCGGTGAAGAAGGCCGGGATGCCGGCGCCGCCGGCGCGGATCTTCTCGGCCAGCGAGCCTTGCGGGGTCAGTTCGACTTCCAGCTCGCCACTGAGCAGTTGTTGCTCGAACAGGGCGTTCTCGCCGACATAGGAGGCGATCATCTTGCGGATCTGCCGGTCTTCCAGCAGCACGCCGAGGCCGAAACCGTCGACGCCGCAGTTGTTCGAGACCACCGTGAGGTCCCTGACCCCGCGCCGGCGGATTTCCGCGATCAGGTTCTCGGGAATCCCGCAGAGGCCGAAGCCCCCGGCGAGGACGGTCATGCCGTCGGTCAGGCCTTCGAGGGCCTCTTCGTAACTGCCTACTCGCTTGTCGAGTCCGCTCATGCTGCTGTGCCTCTTCCGGCTCTTGTGATTGTGCGTGCGGCAGTCTGACTGCCGGGTCGCACAGAGCTTCTCCGCTGCGGACTGATTTGTTAAGTTTGTTTTTCCAATCCATTGATGAGAAAAACAAATAAATGACCGTCAAGCAGTTGCGCGCCTTCCTCGCCGTGGCGCAGAGCCTCAGCTTCGCCCAGGCCGGCGAACGCCTGCACCTCTCCCAGCCGGCCCTGAGCCTGGCGATCAAGAGCCTGGAGGAAAGCCTCGGCGGTCCGCTGCTGGAACGTACCACCCGCAGCGTCAGCCTCACCCCCGAGGGCGAGACCCTGCTGCCGCTGGCGCTGCGCCTGCTGGCCGACTGGGACAATACCGAGGAATTGCTGCGCCAGCACTTCACCCTGCAACTGGGCAAGGTCTCCATCGCCGCCATGCCCTCCTTCGCCGGCAACCTGCTGCCGCTGGTCTTGAAGACCTTTCGCGAACGCCACCCGCGGGTCAACGTGGCGGTGCACGACGTGATCAACGAGCAGGTGCTGGAGATGGTCCGCAACCGACGCGTCGAGCTGGGCATCGCCTTCGAGCCGGAGTCCCTGGAAAACCTCGAGTTCACCCCGTTCTACAGCGACCGCTTCGTCGCCGTGGTGCCGGCCGGCTCGCCGCTGTCCGGGCAGGAGCGGGTCAGTTGGCGCGAACTGCTCGGCGAGCCCTTCATTACCCTGCAACGCCCCTCGGCGGTGCGCCTGCTCCTGGAAGAAAGCGTGGCCGCCGAGCACGGCCGCTTGCCGGTGGCGTTCGAGAGCCACCAACTGGTCACGGTCGGGCGGATGGTCGCCCAGGGACTCGGTGTCAGCGCCGTGCCGACCCTGTGCATCCAGCAGATGCAGGAACTCGGCGCGCGCTGCCTGCCGCTCTACGCGCCGCAGGTGCAGCGACGGGTCGGCCTGCTGCGGCTGAGCGAGCACAAGCTGTCCACCGCCGCCCAGGCCCTCAGCGACGTGCTGCTGCATGGCACCGACTGGCGCTCGCTGGCGCTGCCGCAGGACCAGTCCACGGGGTGAGGCAGGCAGCGGCGGGTCCGGTTATGCTTCCTGCATGTCCCGGAACAACAACAAGGACGGACACGCCATGCCCGCACCGCTCTGGAGCCCTTCCGCCGAACGCATCGCCGCCAGTCGCATGGAGGCCTTCCGACGCTTCGTCAACCAGCGGCACGCCCTCGGCCTGGTCGACTACCCGGCGCTGCATGCCTGGAGCGTGCAGCGGCGCGAGGCGTTCTGGCAGGCCGTCGTCGACTTCTTCGAGGTGCGCTTCCAGCAACCGCCGCGTGCGGTCCTCGAGGAAGGCGCGCAGATGCCCTCGGCGCGCTGGTTCCCCGGCGCCACGCTGAATTTCGCCGAACACCTGCTGCGCCGCCGCGATGATGCCCCGGCGCTGATCGCGGTGAGCGAAGACGGTCGCCGCGAGGTGCTCAGCCACGCCGAACTGGCCCGTCACGTGGCGGGCCTGCAGAAGCGCCTCGCCGCCCTGGGCATAGGCCCCGGCGACCGGGTCGCCGCGCTGATGCCGAACACCTGGCAGACCGTGGTCGGCATGCTCGCCACCGCCAGCCTCGGCGCGACCTGGTCGAGCTGCTCGCCGGACTTCGGAACCCAGGGCGTGATCGACCGCTTCGGCCAGATCGAACCGCGCGTGCTGATCGCCTGTGCCGGCTACCGCTACGCCGGCAAGTCGCTGGACCTGACCGCCAAGCTCAACGAGGTGCTCGCCGGCCTGCCCGGCCTGGAGCAACTGCTGGTGGTGCCCTACGACCGTCCGCAGGCGCAGCCGCAGGACTACCGCTGCCAGGCGCAGGTCGCGCTGTGGGACGGGTTCTACCAGGCCGAGGGCGAGCCGGTCTTCACCCCGGTGCCTTTCGAGCAGCCGCTGTACATCCTCTATTCGTCGGGCACCACCGGAGTCCCCAAATGCATCGTCCATGCCACCGGCGGCGTGCTCCTGCAACATCTCAAGGAGCACGGCCTGCACACCGACCTGGGCGACGGCGACCGGCTGTTCTACTACACCACCTGCGGCTGGATGATGTGGAACTGGCTGGCCTCCGGTCTGGCGGTGGGCGCCAGCCTGGTGCTCTACGACGGCTCGCCGTTCCACCCCGGCCCCGAGCGCCTGCTGGACCTCATCGACGCCGAGGACATCGCCGTGTTCGGCGCCAGCGCCAAGTACCTGGCGGCGCTCGAGAAGGCCGGCGTGCGCCCGCGCCACAGCCACCGCCTGGACAGCCTGAGGACACTGCTCTCCACCGGTTCGCCGCTGGCCCACGAAAGCTTCGACTACGTCTACCGCGAGCTGAAGAGCGACCTCTGCCTGTCGTCGATCTCCGGCGGCACCGACATCGTTTCCTGCTTCGCCATCGGCAACCCGGTGCTGCCGGTGTGGCGCGGCGAACTGCAATGCAAGGCGCTGGGCATGGCCGTGGAAATCTGGGACGACGACGGCCGCCGCCTCGCCAGCGGCAAGGGCGAGCTGGTCTGCACCCGGCATTTCCCGTCGATCCCGCTGGGCTTCTGGAACGACCCGGATGGCACCAGGTTCCACGACGCCTACTTCGCCAGCTTTCCCGGCGTCTGGGCCCATGGCGACTACGCCGAGGAAACCGCCCACGGCGGGCTGGTCATCCACGGCCGCTCCGACGCGGTGCTCAATCCCGGCGGCGTGCGCATCGGCACCGCGGAAATCTACCGCCAGGTGGAAAAGGTCGAGGAAGTCCTCGAGTCCATCGCCATCGGCCAGGACTGGCAGGGCGATGTGCGTGTGCTGCTGTTCGTCCGCCTGCGCGACGGCGTGCGACTCGACGAGCCGCTGCGCGAACGCATCCGCCAGACCATCCGCGCCAACGCCACGCCGCGCCACGTACCGGCGAAGATCATCCAGGTCGCCGATATCCCGCGCACCCTGAGCGGCAAGATCGTCGAGCTTGCGGTGCGCAACGTGATCCACGGCCGCCCGGTGAAGAACACCGACGCCCTGGCCAACCCGCAGGCGCTGGAGCTTTATCGCGACCTCGCCGAACTGCGCGACTGAAGCCGCGGCGAGCCTGGGCTAGAATGCGCGTGCCGTCCTACCGCAAAAGGTAATTCCATGCCCGTCGCCATGGCCCGCCACATCCTGGTCAAGACCGAAGCCGAGGCCGCGCAACTGAAGCAGCGCCTGGCCAAGGGCGAGGACTTCGCCACGCTGGCGAAGAAGCATTCGACCTGCCCGTCCGGCAAGCGCGGCGGCGACCTCGGCGAGGTGCGCCCGGGGCAGATGGTCAGGTCCATCGACAATGCCATCTTCAGGAAACCCGTTGGCGTGCTCCAGGGTCCGCTGAAGAGCCAGTTCGGCTACCATCTCCTGGAAGTGTATTTCCGCGACTGAACCGCCACCGGAGCGTCCATGACCGCCGACCAGATCGCCGCCTTCTGCCTGCAACTACCCGGCGCCCGGGAAGACCTCAAGTGGGGTTCGAACCGGGTGTTCTCGGTGGCCGGCAACAAGATGTTCGCCATCCTCGACTTCGTCGACAAGGACGGCGGCCTGGCCTTCAAGGTCGGCAGCGAGCTGTTCCTCGGCTATGTCGACCGCCCCGGCATCCGTCCGGCGCCCTACCTGGCGCGCGCGCACTGGATCGTCATGGCCCGCCCCTACCCGATGAAGGCGGCGGAGTTGCGCGAGGCCCTGGTCCGTTCCCATCAACTGGTGGTGGCGCGCCTGCCCAGGCGCCAGCGCCTCGGCCTGGTACTCGACGCATGAGTCGCGACCGTCTGTACACCTGGGCCGGCCTGTGGCGCTCGCCGTCGTCCAGCTGGGAGGCCCTGCGCCTGGAGGACGACCAGGCGGAAAGCCAGTTGCGCGCGCCGGACGAACGCAGCGGCCTGCCCTACCAATTGGACTACCGGCTGCGCTGGGACGCCGACTGGCATCTGCGTGAGGCGGTGTTCCACGTCGAAAGCGAAACCGGGGTGCGCAAGCTGCACCTGCTCGCCGATGGCCGCGGCCACTGGCAGGACGGCGACGGCGAAGCGCTACCCGCCAGCTACGGCGCCATCGCCCTCGGGGCGCCGCTAGGGGTGCTGCTGGTGCAGTGGCTGGGGCTGTGGAGCATGGGCGCGTCCATCGTCCTGCTCGGGGCGCTCGGCTTCGCCCTGGCCTGGCCGAAGTTGCCGGCGCCGCTGGTGCACGGCGAGCGGCTGCCGTTCCACCATGTGCTCGGCCGGGTCACCCCGCACGGTATGGGCCTGGCGCTGGGGGCGATCGGCTTCGGCACCATCGCCACCTTCATCACCCTTTACTACGCCAGCCGTGGCTGGGCCAACGCAGTGCTCTGCCTGAGTGCCTTCGGCGGTTGCTTCATCGGCGCCCGGCTGTTGTTCGCCAATAGCATCAACCGGCTCGGCGGCTTCCGCGTGGCGATCATCTGCCTCGGCGTCGAAAGCCTCGGCCTGCTGTTGCTGTGGAGCGCGCCGAATCCCTGGGTCGGCCTGGCCGGCGCGGCCCTCACCGGCTTCGGCTTCTCCCTGGTGTTCCCGGCGTTCGGCGTGGAAGCGGTGAACCTGGTACCGGCTTCCAACCGTGGCGCGGCGCTGGGCGCCTACTCGCTGTTCGTCGACCTGTCGCTGGGCATCACCGGGCCCCTGGTGGGCTTCGTAGCCAACCTGTTCGGCTTCCGCTCGATGTTCCTCTTCGCCTGCCTGGCCTCGCTCGGCGGGCTGGCCCTGGCCGTCGCACTGCACCGGCGCAGCCGCCGGCCCGGCTAGGGCGTGCACCGTCCCAGGCGGCGGTACGCGTTCTAGAGCTCGCCGAGCAAGGCGCTCAGGGCCGCGCGCAGCTTGCCGGGCTTCAGCGGCTTGTTGAGCAGCGGCACGCCCAGGCGGGCCAGCGCGCGGCGGCAATCGTCGCTGCGGTCGGCGGTGATCATCACCGCGGCGATCTCCGCGCCGTAGTCCTCGCGCAAGGCGCCCAGCAACTGGCAACCGGTAGCGCCGTGGTCCAGGTGGTAGTCGACCAGGATCGCATCCGGCGCGCGGCCATCGAGCGCCTTGCGCGCGCCTTCCAGGTCGGTGGCGGTAAGCACCTCGCAGCCCCACTGGCCGAGCAGCGCGGACATGCTGAAGAGAATCTCGGTCTCGTTGTCCACCACCAGCAGCCGCCGTCCCGGCAGCGGATCACCAGCCGAAACCCGCGCAATCGCCTCGCCGGGTGCTGGCCGCGCCGGCTTGCGGACCAGCGGCACCTCGATGGCGAACAGCGAGCCTCGGCCTGGAGTCGAATGCACCTCGATGCGGTAGCCGAGGATGCCGGCGATACGGTCGACGATGGCCAGCCCGAGTCCGACGCCACGGCGCTCGGAAGCGCGCCCGGCGTCCAGTTGGTTGAACTCGAGGAAGATCGCCTGCAACTGGTCGGCGGGGATGCCCCGGCCAGTGCCCACACCTCCAGGCGTACCTTGCCGCCACGCCGGCGCGCCCCCAGCAGCACGCTGCCGCGCTCGGTGTAGCGGCAGGCGTTGCTGAGCAAGTTGCGCAGGATCCGCGACAGCAGGCGCGCGTCGGTGCGCACTGCTAGTCGCGGGATCCGCGCACGCAGGGCCAGGCCGGCGGCACGCGCGACTTCCTCGAACTCCGAGGCCAGCGGAGCGAGCAGTTCGTCGAGGGAATAGTCGTCCAGGTCCGGACGGATCGCGCTCTGGTCGAGCCGGGCGATTTCCAGCAGGTCGGTGAGCAAGGTCTCGGCACCTTCCAGGGCCAGGTGGGTGCGCTCCACCAGTTGCAGTTCGGCGGCCGGCAGGCCCCGTTCGCGCAGGGTGTCGACCAGCAGCCGCGCCGCGTTGAGCGGTTGCAGCAGGTCGTGGCTGGCGGCGGCGAGGTACTTGTCCTTGCTGTGGTTGGCGGCTTCGGCGGCGTCGCGCGCCTGGCGCAACTGGCGGTTGAGCTCTTCCAGCTCGTGGGTGCGCTCGGCTACCCGCCGCTCCAGCTCCTCGTTCATGGTCTGCAGGCGCTGCTGGGCCTGGACCCGCTCGGTGATGTCGGCGACGAAACCTTCGACCAATTCTTCCTCGTCGTGCCTGAGCAGCAGGTTCATCAATACCTCGATGTGACTGCCGTCCCTGCGCCAGAGGCGCGTCTCGTAGCCGAACAGGCCGCCGCGCTCGCGCAGCAGCGCGCGGATCCGTCGCATCTCGGCCTCGCCGCCGACGAACAGTTGCCCGGCCATGTCCTCCAGCGACCAGAGCACCTGTTGCGGATCGTCGTAGCCGAGCATCTGCGCCAGCGCCGGATTGGCGGCGCGCAGCCCCTGGCCGAGGCTGGCCTGGAAGATGCCGTGCACCGCGTGCTCGAACAGCCATTTGTAGCGGTTGCGCTCGGCCTCCAGCTCCTCCAGGCGCGCCAGCAGCTCCGGGTAGTGGCTCTTGCGCGCGGAGTGGCTGCCCAGGCCGAGTAACCCGGCCAGGGCCTCCTGCTGCTGCTCAGAGGGCCTCGCCATAGACCACCTCGACATCGCGCTGGCTCGACTCGCGCGGGTTGGTAAGGATGCACGGGTCCTGCATCGCGTGGCGCGAGAGGAAAGGAATGTCGGAGCTGCCGACCCCGTGCAGGGCGAGGCTCTCGTGGAAACCCACGGCGTGCTTGAAGGCGATCAGGTGGTCCACCAGGCGCTGGCGGACCTGCCCCTGGGTCAGACCGCGGCAATCGATGCCGAAGGTCTCGGCGATCACCTTGAAGCGTTCCGGCGCGGCGCTGTAGTTGAACGCCACCACGTGTTCGACCAGCGCCGCGTTGCACAGGCCGTGGGGCAGGTCGAGATAGCCGCCGAGGCTGTGCGACATGGCATGCACCGCGCCGAGGATGGCGTTGGAGAAGGCCAGCCCGGCCTGCATGCTCCCGAGCATGATCTTCTCGCGCAGGGCGATGTCGCCGGGGTTGGCGATCATCTGTACCAGATTGCCATCGATCAGGCGCATCGCTTCCAGCGCGTGGGGATCGGTCAGCGGCCCGTGGCCGGTGGAGACGAACGCCTCGATGGCGTGTACCAGTGCATCGATGCCGGTACAGGCGGAAAGGAAGGGATCCATGGTCAACGTGGTTTCCGGGTCGATCAGCGAGACGTCAGGCACAACCGCCTTGCTCACCACGGAGAACTTCATGCGCTCGTCCTGGTTGGAAATGATCACGAACTGCGAGACGTCCGCCGAAGTCCCGGCGGTGGTCGGGATCAGGATCAGCGGCGGACTCGGCACCCGCAGCCGGTCGACGCCTTCGAACTCGAGGATGCTGCGGCCATGGGCGGCGACGATGCCGATGCCCTTGGCGCAATCCATCGGGCTGCCGCCGCCCACCGCGACGATCACGTTGCAGCCCTCGCTGCGATAGAACTCGGCGCCGAGCATCACCTCGTCGACCCGGGGGTTGGGCGAAACGTCGGTATACAGGCAGTAGTCGATGCCCTGTCCCTCCAGGCTTGCCTGGATGTCGGCGACCCAGCCGGCGGCGAGCACGCCGGGGTCGGAGACCAGCAGGACCTTGCGCGCACCGAAGGTCTTCACGTAGTTGGCGACGCTGTGCCGGCAGCCGGCGCCGAAGATGATCTCGGGCGAGACGAATTTACGCAGTTGGCTGAGGTCGTGGCTCATCTGACAGACCATTCTTATTGTTATCGGACATTGCCGGCAGCCTACTGCATTCGTCGGTTATTGCAATGCGACCTTGGCGGCCCTTTCAATCCTCCAGCAGGACCAGGTAGAAGCGCCATTCCGCCAGCAGCGCATGGGCACGATTGGCCGGCTGGCGGAAACCGTGGCGCTCCTGCGGATAGCGGTGGCACTCCACGCGCACGCCGCTGCGCCGCAGGCCGGCGACCATCGCCTCGGTCTGCTCCGGCACCACCACCGCGTCGAGCCCGCCCTGGAAGAACACTACCGGCGCGCGGATACGCCCGACCTGAAGCACCGGGCTGCGCACCAGGTAGCGACGGCGCTGGCGCAGCGGGTCGCCAATCAGCCAGTCGAGGTAGTCACCCTCGAACTTGTGGGTGCAACGCGCCAGTGCCAACGGATCGCTGACCCCATAGAGACTGGCGCCGCCGCGCAGGCCATCGAGGCAAGCCAGGGCGCGCAACGCGCTGTAGCCTCCGGCGCTGGCGCCACGGACGAAGACCCGGGCGCGGTCGATCCGTCCCTCCGCGTCCAGCTGCGCCAGCGCGGCCTCGATATCGCGCAACTCCAGGCGCCCCCACTGGCCGCGCAAGCGCTGCCGATAGGCGCGGCCGTAGCCGCTGCTGCCCCGGTAGTTCAGCGCCGCCACGGCGAAACCGCGCTGGGTCCAGAACTGCAGGCCGGCATCGAACGCCGGCGAATGCATCGAGGTCGGTCCGCCATGCAGCCACACCAGCAGCGGCGGTGGTCGTCGGGGATCGACGCGGCGGCGGGCATTGCGCGGCGGATAGAAGAAACCGTGGCCGTTTTCGCCGTTGCCCAGCCCATAGACGAAGGCCTGCGGATGCGACAGGTCGTCCTCCGCCAGCGGTCGCTCGCCGCCACGCAGCACCTCGACACGCAGCTCGTCGCGATGGATCGCCAGCAGCGCCGGCAGGCGTCCGGCCGCCGCCGCGATGCAGTAGAACGCCCGGGCATCCGCGGCCAGTCCGGCGAACCGGTTCCAGTCCGCGGCCAGGCGCCGCTCGCTGCCGTCCACTTCGCGCAGGAACAGTTGCCCGCCGCCGGCCTCGACGCGACTGAGCAGCAGCCTTCCCTCTCCCAGCGGCAGGTAGCTGCAAGCGCCCAATTGCCAGGGCGCGCCAGCGTGGTCGGCATCGGCGAAGCGGCCGGCCAACGCGACCTCGGCGCAGGGACGCCACCAGCCGTCGCGGTCGCTCAGCCAGTGAAGGCGGCCGGCGGGATCGAAGCGTGGTTGCTGGATCGACTCGCCGCCTCCGGCTCCGGCCAGGCAGCGCGTACGCCCATTCTCCGCCAGGCCCAGGCGGGTCTCGGTCCAGGGCTGGTGCGGACGGTCCCATTCGATCCAGGCCAGCCGCCGCCCCTGGCCGGCGGCACGCGGCGCGGCGTAGAAATCGGCGCCCTCGACCAGCACCCGGCGCGCGCCATCGGCGTCCAGGCGCACGATGCGATGCACGACCCCGGTCGGCCCATGGCTCTCTTCCACCGCCAGCAGGGCATCCCAGGCATCGACGTAGGCCAGGTCGCCGTAGCGACACTGCGCCCCGCCGCCCAGCACTTGGGCTGCGCGGCCCGCTCGCCAGCGGCGTACCTGCTGGTCGGTTTCGTCGACCCAGGCCAGCCCGTCGAGCGTCACGCAGCAGGCGCCGCCGCCGTACTCGTAGACCCGGCTGCGCACCGAGCCGTCCGGCGCGGTGGGCTCCTCCAGCACGCCGTCGCGCCACAGGTACAGGCGCGAGCGCGCGCTGGCCGGATCGAATTCCACCCAGGCCAGCCCGCCATGGGCCGCCTTCAGCTCGCTGAAATCGCGCCCGGCGGCTACCGCGCGCTCGGCGCTCCAGTCGCTCGGCCAGTCGCCGTAGTCGACCATTGCCTCAGGCCTTGCAGATCAGGCGTGACGCGCGCTGGTTGCGCCAGGTCAGCGCGTCCAGGCCAAGCGGCGCCTCCTCGGCCTGGCGACGGGCCGCGAGGATCAGGTCGTGCCGTGCCGACTTGGCGCAGACCGGGTCGGTGGCGTCGGCATCGCCGGTGAGGAGGAACGCCTGGCAGCGGCAGCCGCCGTGGTCCCTCTCCTTCTCCTCGCAGGAACGGCACGGCTCGGGCATCCAGGCGTCGCCGCGGTAGCGGTTGAAGCCGAACGATTCGTACCAGATGTGGCGCAGGCTGTGCTCGCGCACGTTGGGAAACTGCACCGGCAATTGCCGCGCGCTGTGACACGGCAGCGCGGTGCCGTCGGGGGTGATGTCGAGGAATACGCTGGCCCAGCCGCCCATGCAGGCCTTCGGCCGTTCCTCGTAGTAGTCGGGGGTGACGAAGATCAGCTTGCACGGATTGCCTTCGGCGGCCAGCCGTTGGCGGTATTCGGCGGTGATCCGCTCGGCGCGCTCCAGTTGGGCGCGGGTCGGCAGCAGCCCGGCACGATTCAGCGCGGCCCAGCCGTAGAACTGGCAAGTGGCGAGTTCGACGTAATCGGCTTCCAGCTCGATGCACAGCTGGATGATCCGCTCGATGTTGTCGATGTTGTGCCGGTGGGTGACGAAGTTGAGCACCATCGGATAGCCGTGCGCCTTCACCGCGCGGGCCATCGCCAGTTTCTGGGCGAAGGCCTTGCGTGAGCCGGCGAGCAGGTTGTTCACTTCTTCGTCGGCGGCCTGGAAGCTGATCTGCACGTGGTCCAGCCCGGCCTCGGCGAAGCGCGCCAGGCGTGCCTCGTCGAGGCCGATGCCGGAGGTGATCAGGTTGGTGTAGAAGCCCAGGCCGCGCCCTGCCTCGATCAGTTCGGCGAGGTCCTGGCGCAGCAGCGGCTCGCCGCCGGAGAAACCGAGCTGTGCGGCGCCCAGCTCGCGAGCCTGGCGGAACACCTCGATCCATTCCGCGGTACTCAGCTCGGCGCCCTCGCGGGCGAATTCCAGCGGGTTCGAGCAGTACGGGCACTGCAACGGACAGCGATAGGTCAGCTCGGCCAGCAGCCAGAGCGGCGGCCCCACGCTTTCACTGCAGCTCGATCCAGAATTGCGCATGGGCCACCTCGAGGAACGCCAGGATGTCTTCGTCTATGCCGGGGACTTCGGGGAAACGCTCGCGCAGCGCCGCGACGATGGCCGCCACGTCGCGGCGGCCATCGACCAGCTTGAGGATTTCCCCGGCGCTGTCGTTGAGCTTGACCATGCCTTCGGGGTAGAGCAGCACATGGCAGTCCTGGGCCGGTTCGAACTGGAAGCGGAAGCCCCGGCGCAGCATCGGCACGCTGTCGAGCGACGGCAGGCTCATGATGCCAGCCCCCGATGCCAGACCCGCTCGCGGGTCACCGTGTGGTACGGCGGGCGTTCGAGTTCGTAGGCCATGCTCATCGCGTCGAGCATGCTCCACAACACGTCCAGCTTGAATTGCAGGATATCCAGCATGCGTTCCTGTGCCTCGCGGGTCCGATAGTGCTCCAGGGTGATCCGCAGGCCGTGCTCGACGTCGCGCCGGGCCTGGGCCAGGCGACTGCGGAAATACTCGTAGCCGGCCGCCTCGATCCACGGATAGTGGCGCGGCCAGCTGTCCAGCCGCGACTGGTGGATCTGCGGGGCGAAGAGTTCGGTCAGCGAACTGCTCGCCGCCTCCTGCCAACTGGCGCGACGGGCGAAGTTGACGTAGGCGTCGACGGCGAAGCGCACGCCGGGCAGCACCCGCTCTTCGGAGAGCACCTGCTCGCGCTCCAGGCCCACCGCTTCCGCCAGGCGCAGCCAGGCCTCGATGCCGCCCGCCTCGCCGGGGGCGCCGTCGTGGTCGAGGATGCGCTGGATCCACTCGCGGCGGACCTCGCGGTCGGGACAGTTGGCCAGGATCGCCGCGTCCTTCAGCGGGATGTTGACCTGGTAGTAGAAACGGTTCGCCACCCAGCCCTGGATCTGTTCGCGACTGGCACGGCCCTCGTACATCGCGACATGGAACGGATGGTGGATATGGTAGTAGCGTCCCTTGTCGCGCAGCGCCCGTTCGAATTCGGCGCGATCCATGGCGGCACGGCTCATGTTGGCCCCCTACAGCTGGATGTGCATGCCATCCCAGGCCACTTCGATGCCACTGGCATCCAGTTCGGCGCGTTCTGCCGAAGCGGTGTCGAGGATGGGATTGGTGTTGTTGATGTGGATGAGCACCTTGCGCGCGGCCGGCACCTTCGCCAGCACCTCGAGCATGCCGCCCGGCCCGCTCTGCGCCAGGTGCCCCATCTGCCGGCCGAGCTTGTCGCCGACCTCGCAGACCAGCATCTCGTCATCGCGCCAGAGCGTACCGTCCACCAGCAGGCAGTCGGCGCGGCGCATCCATTCGAGCAGCGCCTCGTCCACCTCGCCGAGGCCCGGCGCATAGAACAGGGTACCGGCGCTATCGAGGTCCTCGACGAACAGGCCGATGTTGTCGCCCGGATGGGGGTCGCCGCGATGCGGGGAATACGGCGGCGCGCTGCTGCGCAGGGGGATCGCGGTGAAGCGCAGGCGCGGACAGGCCGGAATGGCGAAAGGCTCGCCATCGAGGGCGATCGGCCGATGGCGCAGGCCGCCGTTCCAGTGGGAAAGCATAGGGAACAGCGGGAAGCCTTCGCTGAGGTCCTGGTGGACCATCTGCGTGCACCAGACTTCGTGCGGGCAGCCTTCGCGCAGGCTGAGCAGGCCGGTGGTGTGGTCGATCTGGCTGTCGAGCAGGACGATCGCGCCGATCGCCGTATCGCGCGGCCGACGCGCCGGCTGGAGGGCCGGGAAGGCGGCGATCTGGGCACGGATGTCGGGCGAGGCGTTGCAGAGGATCCAGCGCTCGCCGTCGTCGGACAGGGCGATGGAGGATTGCGTGCGTGGCTGGGCCGCTACGCTACCGTCGCGGACCCCGCGACAGTTGCGGCAGTTGCAGTTCCACTGGGGGAAGCCGCCGCCGGCGGCCGAACCGAGAATACGGATGTGCATGGGTCTGCCCCGCGGGCTGGAGGGAGGCCCCGGAAGACCGGGGCCGAACGGATCAGCGGTTGGCGAAGTAGAGGGTCACTTCGAAACCGAGACGCAGGTCGGTGAAGCTGGGCTTGGTCCACATGGGGTCGATCCTCTCTGGTGGGGCCGGGCGATTCCGGCAGGTCGAGTTAAACATCAGCGGGGCTCGCTCCGAATGAGACTTTCGAAGGAGTTTTCCCCCTGATTTGGTAGGGACTGCCTGTCCCGCCCAAGGTTCGCCGGGAGAACGCCGTTGCGCCCCCCTGGTTCGCCCTGGTGCAGGGCAGAAGCCTAGTCCATGCAGGGGCGGCGGCGAGGCGAAAAAAAAGACGCGGCCAGGGCCGCGTCGCGCCAGAACCCGCCATGGGGAAAGCCGCGTCGGGACGCGGGACGAGCGCACCCCCAGGTGCCTTGGCGGAAAGGCCGCGGGTCGGAGCGATCCGCGGCGGCTGAGGACCGCTCAGAAGAAGCCCAGCGGGTTGATGTCGTAGCTCACCAGCAGGTTCTTGGTCTGCTGGTAGTGGTCGAGCATCATCTTGTGCGTCTCGCGACCGACGCCGGACTTCTTGTAGCCGCCGAACGCGGCGTGGGCCGGGTACAGGTGGTAGCAGTTGGTCCACACGCGACCGGCCTTGATCCCGCGGCCCATGCGGTAGGCGCGGTTGATGTCGCGGGTCCAGAGGCCGGCGCCGAGGCCGTACTCGGTGTCGTTGGCGATGGCCAGGGCCTCGGCTTCGTCCTTGAAGGTGGTGACGCCGACCACCGGGCCGAAGATTTCCTCCTGGAACACGCGCATGCCGTTGTGCCCCTTGAGCAGGGTCGGCTGGATGTAGTAGCCGCTGGCCAGGTTGCCTTCGAGCTTCTCGACGCTGCCGCCGGCGAGCAGCTCGGCGCCTTCCTGCTGGGCGATGTCGAGGTAGGAGAGGATCTTCTCGTACTGCTGCTGGGAAGCCTGGGCGCCGACCATGGTCTCGGTGTCCAGCGGGTCGCCGCGCTTGATCGCCCTGACCTTTTTCAGCACCTCTTCCATGAATGCCGGGTAGATCGACTCCTGGACCAGCGCGCGGGACGGGCAGGTGCACACCTCGCCCTGGTTGAAGAAGGCCAGCACCAGGCCCTCGGCGGCCTTCTCGATGAACGCCGGCTCGGCCTGCATGATGTCTTCGAAATAGATGTTCGGGCTCTTGCCGCCCAGCTCGACGGTGGAGGGAATGATGTTCTCCGCCGCGCACTTGAGGATGTGCGAGCCGACCGGGGTGGAACCGGTGAAGGCGATCTTGGCGATGCGCTTGCTGGTGGCCAGGGCCTCGCCGGCCTCCCTGCCGAAGCCCTGGACGACGTTGAGCACGCCCGGCGGCAGCAGGTCGCCGATGAGTTCCAGCAGCACGCAGATACCCAGCGGGGTCTGCTCGGCCGGCTTGAGCACCACGCAGTTGCCGGCGGCCAGCGCCGGGGCCAGCTTCCAGGCGGCCATCAGCAGCGGGAAGTTCCACGGGATGATCTGCCCGACCACGCCCAGCGGCTCATGGATGTGGTAGGCCACGGTCCTGTCGTTGATCTCGGCGGCGGAGCCTTCCTGGGCGCGGATGCAGCCGGCGAAGTAGCGGAAGTGGTCGGCGGCCAGGGGGATGTCGGCGTTGAGGGTCTCGCGCACGGCCTTGCCGTTGTCCCAGGTCTCGGTGACGGCGAGCAGTTCCAGGTTCTGCTCGATGCGGTCGGCGATCTTCAGCAGGATGTTCGAGCGCTCCTGCACCGAGGTGCGGCCCCAGGCGTCGGCGGCGGCGTGGGCGGCGTCGAGGGCCTTGTCGATGTCCTCGGCGGTGGAACGGGGGAACTCGGCGATCGGCTGGCCGTTCACCGGCGAGGTGTTGGTGAAGTACTGGCCCTTGACCGGAGGCACGAACTCGCCGCCGATGTAGTTGCCGTAGCG
>NZ_JBQENS010000042.1:0-47500 GCF_052044465.1 Pseudomonas sp. 22490
TTGAGCTTCTTCTCGATCTCCTCGTTGGCGCGCGCCAGGATCAGGCCGCCGCGCGGGCCGCGCAGGGTCTTGTGGGTGGTGGTGGTGACCACGTCGGCGAAGGGGATCGGGTTCGGGTAGAGGCCGGCGGCGACCAGCCCGGCGACGTGGGCCATGTCGACGAACAGCAGCGCGCCGACCTTGTCGGCGATGGCGCGGAAGCGCGGGAAGTCGAGGGTCTTGGAGTAGGCGGAGAAGCCGGCGACGATCATCTTCGGCTTATGCTCCACGGCCAGGCGCTCGACTTCGTCGTAGTCGATCAGCCCGGTAGCGGTGTCCAGGCCGTACTGCACGGCGTTGTACAGCTTGCCGGAGGAGGACACCTTGGCGCCGTGGGTGAGATGGCCGCCGTGGGCCAGGCTCATGCCGAGGATGGTGTCGCCGGCGTTGAGCAGCGCCAGGTACACCGCGGCGTTGGCCGAGGAACCGGAGTGCGGCTGGACGTTGGCGTAGTCGGCGCCGAACAGCTGCCTGGCGCGGTCGATGGCCAACTGCTCGACCTTGTCGACGTGTTCGCAGCCGCCGTAGTAGCGCTTGCCCGGATAGCCCTCGGCATACTTGTTGGTCAGGCCGCTGCCCTGCGCCTGCATGACCCGCTTGCTGGTGTAGTTCTCCGAGGCGATCAGTTCGAGATGGTCTTCCTGGCGGGCCTCTTCGGCGTCCATCGCGGCGAGCAGTTCGTCGTCGTAGCCGCGGATCTGGTCATGCTTGCTGAACATCGCTGGGTCTCCCTGCGGCGCCGGAACCGCGCCGGAATGGCTGCAACGGGACACGCGGTCCCTTTGCCAGCGATGGTATGACCGGCCCTGCCGGCCCAGATGCCTATGCACGCCACGGGGAGGTGCGTTTGCGACATGGCGGTGGGATTCGGCAACCGATGCGGAACGCCCCGGGCTGGCGCTAAACTGCGTGCTCTTCGTCTTGCGAGAACACCATGAAACGCCCGCTGATCTTCCTTTCCGCCGTGCTGCTCGGCGCATCCCTGCAAGGGTGCGGGGGCGGCGATGAAAAGCAGGCCGCCGCGCCTGCGCTGCCGGCCGATTCCTGCACCGGCCATGAACTCGAAGTGGCCTTGCCGCCGGCCGGCAAGCCACTGTTCGGCTACGACTTCCTCTCCCGCCAGTGCGGCTACAACGATGCCACCGTGGTCTTCGGCGCCGCCGACGGCAGCAAGCGCCTGGAGATCGTCCTCACCGACACCGGCCTGCCGGCGCCGCCGACCGAGGGCGACGCGGTGGCCTATCGGGCGGCGCAGGACAAGCTGCGCGAGATGACCCAGAGCAACCTGACCCTGCTCCACAAGACCCGCGAGACCGCCCTGAAGAACGGCACCGCCGAGCGCTTCGGCGGCGAGGACTACCTGCCGCTGATCGATACCACGCGGATGGGCGACCCGCTGGGAGTGATGGTCCCGGCCAAGGGCGAGGAGGGCGTCTCGACCCTCAGCGGAGTGATCAAGAACCGCTACGTACTGACCCTCAGCACCCGCGACACGCCCAATGGCGGCAGCGCCACGGCGATGCGCCAGGTGCTGGTGCCGTTCGTCGAGCAGATGAAGCTGACCAAGCTACCCTGACAGACTGTGCCGGCACGTATCCGTGCCGGCACGACCGCATGGAGCCCCACAAGGGCTCGGCAACCGTTCCAGAGGCCCACATGACCGATCACACCCAACAGTTCGCCAGCGACAACTATTCCGGTATCTGCCCCGAAGCCTGGGCGGCGATGGCCGAAGCCAACCGCGGCCACGAGCGCGCCTATGGCGACGACCAGTGGACCGCGCGCGCTTCGGACTACTTCCGCCAGTTGTTCGAGACCGATTGCGAAGTGTTCTTCGCCTTCAACGGCACCGCCGCCAACTCCCTGGCCCTGGCCGCGCTGTGCCAGAGCTACCACAGCGTGATCTGCTCGGAGACCGCCCACGTCGAGACCGACGAGTGCGGCGCGCCGGAGTTCTTCTCCAACGGCTCCAAGCTGCTGCTGGCGCAGACCGAGGTCGGCAAGCTGACCCCGGCGTCGATCCGCGACATCGCTCTCAAGCGCCAGGATATCCACTATCCGAAGCCGCGCGTGGTGACTCTCACCCAGGCCACCGAGGTCGGTACGGTGTACCGCCCGGACGAGTTGAAGGCGATCAGCGCCACCTGCAAGGAACTCGGCCTGCACCTGCACATGGACGGCGCGCGCTTCTCCAACGCCTGCGCCTTCCTCGGCTGCTCGCCGGCGGAGCTGAGCTGGAAGGCCGGGGTCGACGTGCTCTGCTTCGGCGGCACCAAGAACGGCATGGCGGTGGGCGAGGCGATCCTGTTCTTCAACCGCGACCTGGCCGAGGACTTCGACTACCGCTGCAAGCAGGCCGGCCAACTGGCCTCGAAGATGCGCTTCCTCGCCGCGCCCTGGGTCGGCGTACTGCAGGACGATGCCTGGCTGCGCTACGCCGATCACGCCAACCGCTGCGCGCGGCTGTTGGCCGAACTGGTGGCCGACGTTCCCGGCGTCAGCCTGATGTTCCCGGTAGAAGCCAACGGCGTGTTCCTGCAGCTTTCCGAGCCGGCGATCGAAGCCTTGCGCGCGCGCGGCTGGCGCTTCTACACCTTCATCGGTGAAGGTGGCGCGCGTTTCATGTGTTCCTGGGATACCGATATCGAGCGGGTCCGCGAACTGGCGCGGGACATCCGCCTGGTGATGGGCGCCTGAGTCCGCTCTCGGCCGCCTCTATGAACCGGGGCGGCCGCTCTTTCCTCATCTCCTGTGGATAACTCTGTGGGCTAACTGTTCGGGAGCTATGCAAAAGTGCCCCCGGCAACACCCTCCCTATCTCCGCCGGGGGTGTTGAAAGCCTTTATCCACGCGGTTCCACTCCCATGCCAGGAGAACCTGGCCAATCCACAAACACTGTGGAGTCGAATGTGAATAACGTGTTCGCAGTCGCTTCCGCGCGGCGCCCTGCCGGGCTCTTCGGAGGTTGGTCGGTTTTTGAGCGAAAACAGCCGTTTGTGAACAGAGGATGACGGTTCGGGTGAAACGCGCTGACGAAACGGTGACGGGTATTGTCCCCTCCGGGCCCATGCAAGCCTGTGGATAGAAAAGACGGGGAGCGAAGTGGGCGCAAAAGTCGAAAACACCCTGCGTGGACGTAACGGCTTGAGGAAAAAGACAAAATTCTTCCGTTCCGAAGTCGCTGGGACAATGGAAGCAATCGCCGAGGGGAATTTCCCCCAATTCCTGTTGAGGTCGATGTGAAGAGCCTGTTTATAGAGTGCGGAGAGCCCGGTGGGGCGAGCCTTTCAGGGAATTGATCAAGAATTGACCGGATGTTCTGTCAACAGGTGGCGGGCTTGCTTTAGGGAGCTTGTGTATAAATGCAGGGTTGCCCACAAAAGGCCTGGAAAGTCTTGTGGACAACCTGTATGGATAGCGCCAGAAGCCGCATAGGGCTAAGCCTGCGGTGGATTGATCAATAAACGATCGGTGCGCATGGGAAGAGCCGGACTGCCTGAGAAAGCAGAGATTTTTCTTCATGCTGTGAATATTTTTTTGTTTTTCCCCACGGGAAGTGTAAAGCCCTGTGGAAAAGTTGTTCGCTCACGCTTGGGGGGGCCGTACGGCGGGGTCTCTGGCGTATTGATCGTTAAATGAGCAGGAGAGTGCGGCCAGGCCGAGCGTGCGGCGAAGTGCGATTTACCCGGAAGGAAAGCCGGATGGGCTTGCGGAGCTCTCGCGCCACGGAGGAGGTATTGTCGGTATGTTGTTTCTGGACCCGCAGGACATAGAGGAGGCGATGGATTGCACAACTTGTGGATAAGTCTGTGATCAACCTAGCCTGGAAAGGGCTTCCCGGAGGCAGGGACGGGCTGAGTAGCCGGCCCTGAAATGCACTTGAATTTGTAGAATTTATCTTTTATTTCAAATGCTTGAGTGAACACATGGCAGACATCCAGGCGGCGAAGAAACACCTGTATGGAATTCCAGTCCGAATGTGGACAACCTTGGCGCCCTGGTGTTTTCCAGTATGAGAAGGTCAGCTTCGCCTTGGCTCTGGTGGTTGGTCGGAGCCTTGATTACCCTTGGCTTTTGCCAGGAAAGTGGGATGGATCATGGATGATCGGATGTCAGACAAGCCGCTCGGCCGCTTGTTGCTCGAAGGCCTCGGCGAGATCGCCTGGATCGCCGTGCTGGTGGCCCTTGGCGTCCTCCTTCCGTCGCCGCTGGTAGCGCTGGGTTGGGTGCTGCTGCTGGGCGCCGAGTGGGCCACGGATCGTTGGCGCGGCAAGGTGCCGTATCGCCTGCAACAGGCGCTGTTCTTCTGGGTTCTGGGTGGCGGCATCGCCCTGGGCCAGGCACTGCCGGGCTTCTGGCTGGGACTGGGCGGTGGCTTGCTGGCGGTGATCGGCGGCGTGCTGTTGCAGATTCGCTTCGAGCGCGGCCTGCGCCTGGAGCGCCAGGCTCCGCAAGCGCTGGACGTACCCCTGCCGGCCGGAGGTAGCGCATGGGGCGGCGAAGCGCCCGAGCGGACCCCCGAGGGCGAGGCGATCCGCCTGTTCGACGGCGGCGAGATCGCCATGGGCGGCCCGCTGGTATGCCACTACCTGATGCCCGACGGCTGTTTCATCCCCGACTGCAATCCTTCGGCACGCTTTTCCAGCGATGGCCGCCACTTCGTTTCGCCGATACCGAGCCGAGGCGCGTGGGGCCTGGCGATCTTCGACCGGCAGGAGCGGTTGCTCTACCGCTGTGCCGTGGACAACTTCTGGGAGCTGGACAGCGTCACCGAGCGCGAGGTGATCGGGCGGCACAGTCCGCTGACGTCCAACGCACCGCAGCGCCTCGAGCTGCAGGCGCTCAAGGCCGGCAGCGAGGCCGAGGCCTTCGTTGCCATCGGCGACCTCTGGCTGCCCGAAAGCGAATGGCAGCGCTGGAGCGGGGATCTGCGCGCGCAACCGCTACCGTCCCCGCTTGGCGGGCCCGCGCTGGAAATCCGCCCCTGGCTGCCGGCCAGCCTGCTGGCCCTGGACGATCCTTTCGCGCCGCTGCGCGCCAACCGCGGCGAGCTGTGGATAAACGGCGAGGCCAGCGGCCTCTACCTGTCGCGGGAAGCGCCGCCATTGGCTTGGAACGATGACGGCCGGGCGCTGGCGCTGCAGGCAGCAGGCGAGCCGCTGGGGCAGGATGCCTACTGGCTTTGGCGAGAGGACGGCGGCCTGCGTGCGCTGGGCGCGCCGTGGTCGGCGTTGCCCGCCGAGCCCCATGCCGGCGGGCCCGAACTGCTCGGGCTGGAGGATGGCTGGCTGCGTTTCGGCCTGGACCTGGCGCAACCCTGCCTGACCTACGAACGCTACGGCACGCTGGGTTCGTACAGCCATTCCAGCCTCTACCTTCTGCACGCTCGCGATGCGGACGACCGGCCGCGCTGGCGCGAGGCCGACATGCCGCGCCTGGACCTGTTGCTGCCCCTGGATGGCGCGGCCGGCAGGCCGGGATGCCTGTTGCAGAGCGCACCGCTGGCCGATGGCAGCCGGGCCGTCTGGGAGTGGTTGCGCGACGATCAGGAGGCGGAGCGCGGCGCCTATGCCTTGCGCCTGGGCGACTGGCGCCTGGATGGCGAGTGGACGCTCGACCACCGCGTGTCCGATTGCGGTCGCTACCTGGCCGTGGTGGCCTTCGCCGAGGCGCCGACCCTGCCGCAGCGCCTGGCCATACTCGATAGCCGGGAGCGGCGCCTGGAGTGGCTCGCCGAGCCGCTGGCCGATCTACACCTGCAAGGTTTCATCGATGGCCAGGTGCATTTGCTCCACCTGCTCGGCCGCAACGCCTACCAGCCGCCGGGCGGGCCGGGCGAAGGCGACCCCGGCCTGTTGCGCCGCTTCGACGAAGGCTTGCCCGAGCCCGGCGCCTGGCACGCATTCGGCCGCTTCCACGACGACTGGCGGCATTACTACGAGCAGGCGCGGGTGGCGTTCGATGGCACGGCCTGGCGGCTGTGCCCCACGTCGCGCTGGCTGGACGCAGCGCCGCGGCCCTGGAGCGACGGCGACTTCGTCTTGCCGTCGGTGGGCGCGGAAGACGCCGCCTGGGGCTTCGGTTTCCACTACGAGGGCATGCACCGCGACGAGGACGTGCGCGCCGGGTTCAGCCGCGACGGCTACCTGCTGACCGCGTCGGGCATCGGCTTGGGCAACCTGGCGGCGCCAATGATCTGGTCGGCGGACGGTCGCTACCTGGCGCTGACCCGGCACGTCCAGCGCTACGAGGAAAGCGACCTGGAACGGGACCAGTGGCGCCTGCTGCTGCTCGACGTGCAAGAGCGGACGTTGCGTCGCTACCGCGACGACCTCGGCGAGTACCCGTGCTTCGACAGCTTCGACGACGACCTGTGTTTCCGCTGCGCGGGGACGGGGCGCTACGTGCTGGCCCTGGACTCGCTGCTGAAGGCTCCCGCCGAGCCGCTGCAGGCCTGCGCCGGACGCTGGCTGCCGGCCGAGGAACTGCCGCGGCGGCGCTACTGGGAGCGCCTGGCGTTTCCCTCGCGCCCTCAGTAGTCGATGACCACGTCGCCCTTGGGCACGCTGCAGCAGGAGAGGATGTAGCCTTCGGCGACATCCTCGTCGGTGATCCCGCCGTTGTGCTCCATCTCCACCTCGCCGGCGGTCTTCATTACCTTGCAGGTGCCGCAGATGCCCATCCCGCAGGCCTTCGGAATGTGCAGGCCGAGCTTGGCGGCGGCGGCGTGCACGGTTTCCCCGGGGCTGACGCGGATGCTCTTGCCGGTGGCGGTGAATTCCACCTGGTGCTGGTCGGCGACCGGTACCTCCGGCGCCTCGGCGGCTTCCGCGGCCAGTTCCCTGACGTCGGCGCGGACCTCCGGCGGAGTCGGCCCGAAGGCTTCCTCGTGGTAGCGGCTCATGTCGTAGCCGTGGCCCTGCAGCAGGTGCTTCACCGCGCTCATATAGGGCGTCGGGCCGCAGCAGAAGATTTCCCGCTCGAGGAAGTCCGGGGCGATCAGTTCCAGCATGCGCAGGTTCAGGTAGCCACGGTAGCCGGCCCAGGCTTCGCCGAGGCCGTGGCGCTCGCAGATGATGTGCAGGCTGAAGTTGTCGATCCGCGAGGCCATGTGCTCCAGCTCGCGGTGGTAGATGATGTCCTTCGGCGAACGGGCGCTGTGGACGAAGACCATGTCGACGTTGGCGTTGGTGTCGAAGAACCAGCGCGCCATGGACATTACCGGGGTGATGCCGACCCCGCCGGAGAGGAACAGCACCTTGTCGGCCGGGAAGTCGATGGCGTTGAACAGGCCGACCGGACCGTGCACCGGTAGCTCCTGGCCTTCCTTGAGGTTGTCGTGCAGCCAGTTGGAAACCCGCCCGCCCGGCACCCGCTTGATGGTGATGGAGAAGCTGTAGGGCACCGAGGGCGAGCTGGAGATGGTGTAGGAGCGCATCACCGGCTCGCCGTCGATCTCCAGCTCCAGGGTGACGAACTGGCCCGGCTTGAAGAAGAACAGGATCGGCTGGTCGGCCATGAAGCAGAAGGTGCGCACGTCCCAGGTTTCCTGGATGACCTTGACGCAGCGCACGAGGTGCCGGCCGTTGGCCCAGGTCTGGGTGGTGACCGGATTGAGGAAGTTGCTCGACATGATGATCTCTCCGTGCGCACGGGGCCGAACGATGGCCTGATGGGGCGGATTGTGCGCATCGCCGTGGCCGCTCATTTACCTGCCAGCGACATTTACATGCTTATCGCGACCTGCCTGCTGGGGCGCGGCCCGGAGCGTCGGAAACGGATGCGGTCATGTCGCCCATGGATAAGGTCGGCGGCGGGCGCGGGCCCACACTCCAGACCAGCCGAGACGAGGGTTTGCATGAACCCCGGGAGGGTAGAGCCCGGACGTGTAGAGCGACTGACCTTCATTCCCGCCACGGCGGGGCCCGTCCATCGGCAGGGCGGGATTCCGGACGCCGCGCCGGGATGAGGAAGGCTGTGAACGCCACCTTGCGTAGCAACCGTATCAGCCACTTTTTCCGCCGCCACCCGCGCGGGGGCGGCATGAGGAGTTACCGATGGACGTCACTTCCACCCTGAGTCTCGGCGATCCCCTGGAACCGGCCCGCAAGGCCACCGCCGACATGCTGCGCAGCCGCGACCACAGCTTCTCGCTGCCGCAGCCCTTCTACTGCGACCAGCGCCTGTTCGAGATCGACATGCAGGAGATCTTCCACAAGGAATGGCTGATCGCCGGCATGACCTGCGAGATTCCCGCCAAGGGCAATTTCCTCACCCTGCAGATCGGCAAGAACCCGGTCCTGGTGATCCGTGGCGCCGAAGGCCAGGTGCATGCCTTCCACAATGTCTGCCGGCACCGCGGCTCGCGCCTGTGCGTGAGCGAGAAGGGCAAGGTGGCCAAGCTGGTCTGCCCCTACCACCAGTGGACCTACGAACTGGATGGCCGCCTGCTGTTCGCCGGCACCGAGATGGGCGCCGACTTCGACATGAAGGAGTACGGCCTGAAGCCGATCCAGGTGAAGACCGCCGGCGGCTACATCTTCATCAGCCTGGCGGAGAACCCGCCGGCCATCGACGACTTCCTGGCGACGCTCGAGCACTACATGGAGCCGTACGACATGGAGAACGCCAAGGTGGCGGTGCAGACCACCATCCGCGAAGCCGCCAACTGGAAGCTGGTGATCGAGAACAACCGCGAGTGCTACCACTGCAACGGCTCCCACCCGGAACTGCTGAAGACCCTGCTGGAGTGGGACGACGTCACCGACCCGCGCGCCAGCCAGGCGTTCAAGGACCAGGTGGCGGCCTGCACCAGCGCCTGGGACGCCGAGAAGATCCCGTACGCCCATGCCAGCTTCGGCCTGCGCAATCGCATCGTGCGCATGCCGCTGCTGGACGGCACGGTGTCGATGACCATGGACGGCAAGCAGGGCAGCAAGAAGCTCATGGGCCGGATCAAGAATCCCGACCTCGGCTCGATGCGCATCCTGCACCTGCCGCACTCCTGGAACCACTGCATGGGCGACCACCTGATCGTCTTCACCGTGTGGCCGATCAGCGCCCAGGAAACCCTGGTCACCACCAAATGGCTGGTGCACAAGGACGCGGTGGAAGGCGTCGACTACGACGTGGCGCGCCTGCGCGAGGTATGGGACGCGACCAACGACCAGGATCGTCGGCTGGCCGAGGAGAACCAGCGCGGGATCAACTCCGACGCCTACCAGCCTGGTCCATACTCGAAGACCTACGAGTTCGGTGTGATCAATTTCCTCGACTGGTACAGCGAGCGCATGCTGAACAACCTCGGCGAGGAGTCCGCCCACGTGCGCAAGGTGGCCGGCAGCTGAGCCGGACGAGGCGCCCCCTGGCGGGGCGCCGCTGCGGAGGAAAGGTCATGGACAACCTGCTGTTCTACGTCAGTTCCGCTTTCGTCAGCCTGCTGCTGGCCTGGAACCTGTTCGCCTGCTGGCGCCGCCAGCGGCCGCCGGAGAAGTCCCGGCCCTGAGCCCGCGCGCACGCCTTGCCTCCCGCCTCCGCCCCCTGACAGCCTCCCGGCAAAAGGACTAAGGTGGGAGGACTCAACCTGAACGGGCCGCTCAAGGGCGGCCTCTGGAGGCAAGCGTGGAAAACAATCCCCTGTGGGCCGAACTGGGCAAGCACTGGAAACTGGTGGCCCTGCGCGGCGTGGCGGCGCTGGTGTTCGGCGTCCTGACCCTGCTCTCGCCGGCCCTGGCGCTGACCGTGCTGGTGCTGTTCTGGGGCGCCTACGCGCTGGTGGACGGAGCGTTCGCCCTGATCGCCGCGTTCAACATGCGCAGCGATGGGCAGTTCAACTGGCCGCTGGCGCTGGTCGGGGTGATCGGCGTGGCGGCCGGCCTGGTTGCGTTCTTCTGGCCGCAACTGACCGCCATCGGCCTGCTCCTGATCATCGCCGGCTGGGCACTGGCGATGGGCATCTTCCAGATCGTCGCGGCGATCCGCCTGCGCAAGTCGATCCAGAACGAATGGTGGATGATCCTCTCTGGTGCCATCTCGGTGCTGTTCGGCGTGCTGATGATCGCCAACCCCGGCGCCGGGGCGCTGGCGGTGGTCTGGGTGATCGGCGCCTACGCGGTGTTCTTCGGCGTGTTGCTGGTCATGCTCGCGCTGCGCTTGCGCAAGACTTCGACCCTGAAGGCCTGACGCGGTGGCGGCGAAGCCGGCGGAGGAAACGCGCTGGTGCCTGTGGCGCCAGGACGACAACGGCAATGCCTTCGTCATGCGCCGCGACCTGACGCGCGACGAGGCCTGCGCGCTGGTCAAGGACTACCAGGCGCGCGGGCATCGGCAGCTGTATTGGGCGAGTCCGCAGGCGCGCGACTAGCCGGATGCCCCGGCGATCCGCTCGACCAGCGCTTCCAGGCGCTGCTCCACCGCCCGCAGGCGCGGCGACTCGCCGTCGTTCGCGCCGAGCTGGCGGGCGCAGAGATTGAGCGCGGAGAGCACCACCAGCTCGTTGCTGGTGACGTAGGGAAACTTGCGCTTGTTGGCGTCCACTTCCGCTTGCAGCAACGCGGCGGCGTCCGCGAGGGCCCTCTCCTCGCCGGCCGGCACGCGGATCGAATAGTCCCGGCCGAGGATCGACAGGACCTGGACGCCGTCGCGGCTCATGCGCTAACCGGTTGCTGCGCGCTGAGGCGCTCGACCAGGGCTTCCAGGCGGGCCTGGGTGCCGCTCTGCTTTTCTTCCTGCTCGAGCATGGAGAGTTGCAGGGTTTCGTTTTCCTCGGTGGCCTGGCGCAGCTGCTGCTGAAGCTGGTCGTGGCTGTCGCGCAGGGCCTGGTTCTGTTGCAGCAGCTCGGCTACCAGGGTTTCCAGGCGTTCCAGGGTGTTCTCCAGCATGATCTCGTCCCAGTCGTTCAAAGGGCGCGCAGGATAAAGAAAAGCGCCTGCCGAAGCCAGGTCCGTGGTCGGTTGCCAGGCTTCGGCACCCGGCTTCACCAGTGAAAGCTGCCGCCCAGCGAGTAGTGCCCGGGGTCGGCGACGAAGGGATCGCGATCGGTGGCCGGCGGGCAGTTGCGCCGTTTCAGGCAGTCTTCGGCGCGCTCGGCGTAGCTGCGTTCGTCGCCGCTGACGCGGACGTCCGGAAGGATGCCGGAGAAGGAGGGATAGCCCTGGGCGCAGCCGACCAGGAACAGGAACGGCAGGAGAGGGAAGAGGCGTCGGCTCATGGGGATACTCCGATCATTGAGGTTGCTCGACGATGCGGCGGATGGTGCCGCCGCAGATGTCGGTGAAGCAGCGGTCGTAGTCGGAACTGCAGTTGAAGTTGCCGGAGCCGCCGAAGCCGTTGTAGCCGAACGAGGAGGAATAGCCTGGCGCCAGGCATTCCTTGCGCGCCTGCTTCTTGCTCTTGCCCTGGCTGCAATAGTGGTAGCTGCGCCGTTCCGCTTCGCGCAGGCGGTTTTCGTTCTGCCATTCCAGGCGCGCGAGGCTTTCGCACTGGCTCTGTTGCGTGCGGCACTGGGCGACGCAGGTGCGTCCCGCTTCGCTCGGCGGCATCACGTACTGGTAGCGGACGGAGGGGCCGCAGCCCGAGATCAGGGCGAGCGCGAGCGCAACGCCCGAGAGGTTCAGGTGTCTGTTCATGGTTTCTGGTTGGGAAAGGGTGGAGCGGGGATCAGTCGTCCGCGACGTATTCCAGGATGTCGCCCGGCTGGCAGTCCAGGAAGGCGCAGATCTTCTCCAGGGTGTCGAGGCGGATGCCCTTGACCTTGCCGTTCTTCAGCAGGGACAGGTTCTGTTCGGTGATACCGATGGCTTCCGCCAGCTCCTTGGAGCGGACCTTGTTCTTCGCCAGGATGACGTCTAGTCGGATGATGATCATGAGGTCGTCATATGAAGGCTCTTACTTCTTCGTCCAGTTTCCTGGCTTCGCTCATCATCAGGCCGAACGAGCAGAGAAAGATCGCCTTGAGAAACTCGTAGGCCGCTTCGGAAGTGAGTCCTATCGAAACGCTCAGGACACGCTCGCCGTCGGGCAGGTCGAGAGATAGTACAAGACCTTGCAGCGTATTGATAAATGGCTGGAGCAAGAGTGCCAGGAAGGACAGCAGGCCGATGTGCACCAGGGTCCTGGCGTTGCGCTGCGACCAGCGTTCGCCCTTGGCCAGGCGGCGGAAGAACAGGCCGGTGAGCGCCAGGCCGAACGCGGAAAGCAGGGTCGGCAGGTAGTCCAGCAGCATCAGCAGCGCCCGGCTGCTCCAGGACAGGACGAAGCCGTCGCTGGCCAGGCGCGGCATTTCATCGCTCCAGGCCTGCAGGTAGCCCTGCTCGCTGAGGCCGGAGAACCAGAGGTGGGTGTTCGCTCCGAGTTCGATGCAGGCCATGCCCCAGGCCAGGATGGCGCAGAGCATGCCGAGCAGATAGAGCTTGTGGTTGCTGAGATGCGTGGACAGCGCCATGCCGGGTTCCCCTGTGTGTTTCGCGTCTGGATGGCGAAACTAGGGAATAAATTATCGTAATACAATAATTTATCGTCACCACGCCATAACTTGTGATCTGGCGCACAGTGCGTTCTGACCCGCTTCAGCGGATCACGCCTTCCTCGCGCAGGAGCTTGAAGATGGCTTCGGCGCCGGCTTCCGCCGAAAGATCCTTGAGTACCTGCCCGGTACCGCCGGAGGCCTTGGCGGTGGCGGCTTTCATTCGCTCGGCGCCGGTCTTCGCCTTGATTACCTTGAGCCGCTTCGGTCGCGGCCGGGCCGGTTGCAGGCTGTCTTCGGCGAGCAGCGGGTCGTCGACCACCTCCACCTCATGGGCCTCGACCTCGCCACGCCGCGCCGGGCCGAAGGCGCTCTGCCGGGCCGCCGGTGCGGCGTTGTCGACGCTGGCGACGAACGGCAGGCGTACCCGCAGTCGGCGTCGCTGGCCGCGAGGCAGAGCCTGGAGGACCTGAGCGCTGCCGTCTTCGACCTTCTCGACCTCGGCCAGGCCGACCACCAGTGGCCAGCCCAGGCGCTCGGCGAGGAGGAAGGGCAGCATCCCGGAGCCTTCCCCGGTTTCCGCCTGGCTGCCGGTGAGCACCAGTTGCGCGCGGGAGTCGCGCAGGTGCTCGGCCAGTGCGGGCAGGGCGTCGGCGCCGGCCGGCTGTTCCAGCACGGACAAGCGTTCCAGGCCCATGCCGAGATAGCCGCGCAGCGCCTCGGCGTGCGGGTCGCCGGCGTGCAGCACCTGTAGGCGTGGGCCGCTCAGGCGCAGGCCGAGTTCCACCGCGCGGGCGTCCTGTTCGGCACGGCGCGGGCGTCCGGAGGCGGGATGGGCGCCGATGGAGACCAGCGCGACGATGTTCAGCTCAGTCATGGTTCGATACCGATGAAAGGTACGTGGAAGCGGGTTCAGGCCGCATCGCGGGCGGCGCCGTTGCGGTGTGCCTCGGCCAGGCGGATCAGCGCGCGGAGGATTTCCGTCGAGTCGCCGATCACCGAGAGATCGGCGCGCTTGATCATGTCGCAGCCGGCGTCGCGGTTCACCGCCACCACCTTGTCGCAGGCGCCTATGCCCTGCAGGTGCTGGATCGCCCCGGAGATGCCCACCGCCAGGTAGACCCGCGCGGTGACCCAGGTACCGGTGGCGCCGACCTGGCGGTTGCGCGGCATGTGCCCGTCGTCCACCGCCACCCGCGAGGCGCCCTCGGTGGCGCCGAGGACGGCGGCGGCCTGGTGGAACAGCGTCCAGTCCTGCACGCCGTTGCCGCCGGAGAGAATGAATTCGGCCTCGGCCATGGGAATCCGCGCCGGGTCCACGGCCACCGGGCCGAGGTCCTCGATGCGTGGCAGGTTGCGCGCCACCTGCTCGGCCATGTGCAGTTCGCGAACCTCATGGCGGGTCTCGCTGACCGGCTCGGCGCATTCCGCCGCGGCCAGCAGCAGGCGCGGCAGGGCGCGCTGGATGTCCTCGCGGCCGGCGCCGGCGCGGCCGATGCAGCGGCCGTCCTCGACCTGCCAGACGCGACCGGCCGGCCGCTCGCCGAGCGCGGCGGCCAGGCGCCGGCCCAGTTCGCCGCCGCCGTTGCGACTGTCCGGGAACAGCCAGTGGCGCGGGGCGAGCTGGTTCTCCAGGTTGCGCAGGGCGAGTATTCGCTGCTCGGGCGTGTAGCCGTCGTACTCGCCGCCGGAGAGGTGCAGCAGGCGGTCGACGCCGGCGCTGTCGAAGGCGCTTTCCTTGTGTTCGCCGAACACCACGGCGAGCACCGCGCCGTCGTTGCCGGCGAGCTTGCGGGCCAGTCCGAGGAGGTCCTTGTCGTGGCTGGAGAGACGGCCGCCGACCATGTCCGGGACCACCGCGACGAGGAATGCCGGTTGCTCGACCACATGCAGCGGCAACTGCGCTTCCTGCGCTACGCTGGCGCGGCGCACGCCGCTGCCCTGCTGGCCGCCGGAGCGATCGATGCGGCGGATGCCGTTGGGGCCGACGAAGCCGACGGCGTGCGGGTTCTTGCGGATCACGCCGTGGGGGCCCATCCAGCGCACCTCGCCGCCTTGGGCGGACTGCATGGCCGCATGCAGCGGATGCAGGCGGTTGCGGGCGATCCATTCGGCGCGTGGATCGCGACGGACGATATCGTTCATGCGGAATGCTTCCTGTGGCTGCGGCTACCCGATCCTGCGGCCCCCTCCCTGGAGGGAGAGGCCGCTATCCGTGCTGCCCCGGTCAGCAGCGGGTTCGATGTGAAGCTCGACACTCTCATCAATGCACCTCCGCCACGGCTTCACGCCGCAACGGCTTTTTTGCCGGCGCTTCCGCCTGTTCTATCAGCGCTTCCGCTACCAGCTCGGCGATGTCCTTGATCTCCGGCCGCGGCGCCACTACGCCTTCGAGCATCGCGGTGCACTGCGGGCAGCCGACGGCCACCAGCTCGGCGCCGGTCTCGCGGATGTCGGCCATGCGCATGTCGGGAATCCGTTGCTTGCCGGGGATGTCGGTGATCGGCGCGCCGCCACCGCCGCCGCAACAGCGCGAGCGGAAGCCGGAGCGTTGCATTTCCTTGACCTCGATGCCGAGTGCGCGCAGCACGTTGCGCGGCGCCTCGTACTCGCCGTTGTAGCGGCCCAGGTAGCAGGGGTCGTGGTAGGTGACGCTGCCGGCCTTGCTGCGGCCCGGTTGCAGCGTGCCGGCGCGCAGCAGTTCGTCGATGAAGGTGCTGTGGTGCAGTACCTGGTAGTCGCCGCCGAGGGCGCCGTATTCGTTCTTCAGCACATGGAAGCTGTGCGGGTCGCAGCTGACGATGCGGGTGAAGCGGTATTTCGCCAGGGTCGCGATATTGCGCCTGGCCAGGTTCTGGAAGGTCGCCTCGTCGCCCAGCCGGCGCGCCACGTCGCCGCTGTCGCGCTCCTCCAGGCCGAGCACGGCGAAGTCCACCGCGGCTGCCTTGAGGATCTTCACGAAGGCGCGCAGGGTGCGCTGGTTGCGCATGTCGAAGGCGCCATCGCCGACCCAGAACAGCACGTCGGCGCTCTTCTTCTCGCTCATCAGCGGCAGGTTCAGGTCGGCCGCCCAGTTCAACCGGCCGCCGGGGGCGAAGCCTCCGGGGTTGTCGGTGGCGATCAGGTTGTCCAGCACCTCGGCGCCCTTGTTCGGCGTGGCGCCTTTCTCCAGGGTCAGGTGGCGGCGCATGTCGACGATGGCGTCGACGTGCTCGATCATCATCGGGCACTCCTCGACGCAGGCCCGGCAGGTGGTGCAGGACCACAGGGTGTCGGCGTCGACCAGGGCCTTGCCATCCAGCGCGACGATCGGCTGGTGCGGGCCGCCGCCGTGCTCGCCCAGCGGTTTGCCTGGATAGGGGCTGCCGGCGAACTTCGCGTCGTTGCCTCCGGCCAGGCCGATGACCATGTCCTGGATCAGCTTCTTCGGGTTCAGCGGCTGGCCGGCGGCGAACGCCGGGCACATCGCCTCGCACTTGCCGCACTGCACGCAGGCGTCGAACCCGAGCAACTGGTTCCAGGTGAAGTCGCTGGGCTTTTCCACGCCCAGCGGCGCCTGCGGATCGGCCAGGTCGAGCGCCTTGAGGCCGGTGGAGCGGCCGCCGCCGAAGCGTTCGGCGCGGCGGTGCCAGGCCAGGTGCAGGGCACCGGCGAAGGCGTGCTTCATCGGCCCGCCCCAGGTCATGCCGAGGAACAGCTCGGACACGCCCCAGGCCACGCCAATGGCGAGGAGGCCGGCGAGGAACCAGCCGCCGAAGCCTTCCGGCAGGATCCCGGCCACCGGCAGGGTGGCGAGGAAGAAGCTCGCGGCGAACGCCAGCAGGCTCTTCGGCAGGCGCATCCAGGGGCCCTTCGACAGCCGCGACGGTGGGTCGAGGCGGCGGCGGGCGACGAACAGCGCGCCGACGAACATCAGCGCTGTGGCCGCCAGCAGGGCGAAGCCGAGGATCCGGCCGTGCAGCCCGAAACCGTGCACCAGGATCGCCAGCAGCGCCGCCAGGACGAAGCCGCCGGCGGTGGCGACGTGGGTCCTGGACATGTACCTGTCGCGCTCTACCACATGGTGCAGGTCCACCAGGTAGCGACGCGGCATCTGCAAGAGGCCGCCGATCCAGTCGACCTTGGCGGGTCGGCCGCGGCGCCACATGAGGAAGCGCTTCGCGGCGCCGAGCACGGCAAGTGCCAGGGCGGCGAAGAGCAGGACGGGGAGGAGGGTGTCGAGCATTTCTGGTCTCCCTGCGGGACGTCAGGCGGCGCTGGATCGGCCTCCTCTCCCGCTTGCGGGAGAGGGGGGCCGGCCGTGCCGGTCGGATGCCACGAGGCGTGTCTTAGAAATCCTTGCACAAGCGCAGCGCGTCATAGATCGCCGCATGGGTGTTGCGCTGGGCCACGCAGTCGCCGATGCGGAACAGCAGGTAGCCTTCTCCGGACTGGCTGAGGCAGGGCTGCGGCTGGATCGCGAACAGCGCCTCGACGTCGATCTGGCCCTTGTTCCGCGAGCCCTGCTTGAGCGCGTAGTAGAGGCTCTCGTCGGGGCGCACGCCGTTTTCCACCACCACTTGGTCGACCACCCGCTCTTCCCGCGCGCCGGTGTATTCGTTCTCCAGCACCGCCACCAGCTTGTCGCCCTCGCGGTAGACCTTCTCCAGCATGAGGTCGCCGGTCATGATCACTTCCTTGGGATACATGCTGCGGTAGTAGGTGGGGAAGGTGGTGCCGCCGATGGCCACGCCCGGCTTGATGTCGTCGGTGACGATCTCCACCTGGGCGCCCTTGTCGGCGAGGAAGTCCGCCACCGACATGCCGCTGAACTCGCAGATGGTGTCGTAGACCAGCACGTTCTTGCCTGGCTCGACCGTGCCGTCGAGCACGTCCCAGCTGCTCACCACCAGGCCTTCGGCGGCGCCCCAGTGTTCGTTCTGCTCGAGGAACGGATGTCCGCCGTTGGCCAGCACCACCACGTCCGGGCGCAGGTCGAGGATGGTCTCGGGGTCGGCCGCGGTGCCCAGGCGCAGGTCGATGCCCAGGCGCGCCAGCTCCAGCTGGTACCAACGGGTGATGCCGGCGATCTGGTCGCGTTGCGGCGCCTTGGCGGCGGTGGTGATCTGGCCGCCGAGCTGCTCCTTCTTCTCGAACAGGGTCACGTCGTGGCCACGCTCGGCCGCCACGCGGGCCGCTTCCATCCCGGCCGGCCCGCCGCCGACCACCACCACCTTGCGCTTCGGTCCGGCGGACTTCTCGATGATGTGCGGCACGCCCATGTATTCGCGGGAGGTCGCGGCGTTCTGGATGCACAGCACGTCCAGGCCCTGGTACTGGCGGTCGATGCAGTAGTTGGCGCCGACGCACTGCTTGATCTGGTCGACCTGACCCATCTTGATCTTGGCGATCAGGTGCGGGTCGGCGATGTGCGCGCGAGTCATGCCGACCATGTCCACGTAGCCGCCTTCGAGGATGCGCGTGGCCTGGTTCGGGTCCTTGATGTTCTGCGCGTGTAGCACCGGCACGTCGACCACTTCCTTGATGCCGGCCGCCAGGTGCAGGAACGGCTCCGGCGGGAAGGTCATGTTGGGGATGACGTTGGCCAGGGTATTGTGGGTGTCGCAGCCGGAGCCGACCACGCCGATGAAGTCGAGCATGCCGGTATCGCTGTAGTACTTGGCGATCTGCTTCATGTCCTCGTGGGACAGGCCGTCCGGGTGGAACTCGTCGCCGCAGATGCGCATGCCGACGCAGAAGTCCTCGCCGACCTCGGCGCGCACCGCCTTGAGCACCTCGAGGCCGAACTTCATGCGCCCCTCGAAGCTACCGCCCCATTCGTCGGTGCGCTTGTTGACCCGTGGGCTCCAGAACTGGTCGATCATGTGCTGGTGCACGGCGGACAGCTCGACGCCGTCCAGGCCGCCTTCCTTGGCGCGGCGGGCGGCCTGCGCGTAGTTGCCGATGACCCGCCAGATCTCCTCCACCTCGATGGTCTTGCAGGTGGCGCGGTGCACCGGCTCGCGGATACCCGACGGCGACATCAGGGTCGGCCAGTGGTAGCCGTCCCAGCGCGAACGGCGCCCCATGTGGGTAATCTGGATCATGATCTTGGCGCCGTGCTTGTGCATGGCGTCCGCCAGGTTCTGGAAGTGCGGGATGATCCGGTCGGTGGACAGGTTCACCGAACTCCACCACTGCTGCGGGCTGTCGATGGCGACCACCGAGGAGCCGCCACAGATGGCCAGGCCGATGCCGCCCTTGGCCTTTTCCTCGTAGTACTTCACGTAGCGCTCGGTGGTCATCCCGCCGTCGGTGGCGTAGACCTCGGCGTGGGCGGTGGAGAGCACGCGGTTGCGGATGGTCAGCTTGCCGATCTGGATCGGCTGGAACATTGCTTCGAAGGCCATGACCCTTTCCTCGGCTTACAGGGGTTTGACGACGAACAGGCCGTCTTCGTGACCGTCCTCGGCGCCGCTGTAGACCTGTTCGGCCACGGTGCGCAGGCTGCTGCCACGGGCGGCGAGGATCTGGTCCATGGCGCCGGCGAACCAGCCGGTGAACATGTAATCGACCTTGCGATTGACCTTGCCGTAGACGTAGACGAAGGCGGAGTGCCGCAGGCGGACCTCGGCGGTGCCTTCCTCGAGGTTGATCCGCTCGATCTCGAACAGGCCCCAGCCGCGCTGGGACAGGCGCTTCATGTAGTGCTCGAACACCGCCACGCCCTCCAGGCCGTGACATTCGGCTTCCTTCTCGCACCAGTGCCAGGCGGACTTGTAGCCGGCCTTGTAGAGGATCTCGGCGTAGGCGTCGGCGCCCAGCACTTCCTCGATGCCCATGTGGTTGTTGACGAAGAAATGTCGCGGTACGTAGAGCATCGGCAGGGCGTCGGTGGTCCAGACGCCGGTCTCGCTGTCGACCTCGATGGGCAGTTGGGGGGCATGTTTGGCCATGGTGTAAGCTCCGATTCTTTTGACTCCCTCTCTCCCTTCAGGGAGAGAGGCGGGGAGAGGGAAGATGGGTGCGATGCAATGCCCCTCCCTGGAGGAAGAGGCGACGAGTCGGGAGTGGGCCGGGAGTTACTCGCCCCAGACGTCGCGCAGGACCCTTACCCAGTTCTCGCCCATCACCTTGCGCACCACGCGCTCGGGCATGCCGCGCTCGAGCAGGGTCTCGGTGAGGTTGGGGAATTCGCCGACGGTGCGGATGCCCAGCGGGTTGACGATCTTGCCGAAGTTGGTCAGGCGCCGGGCGTAGCCCTTGTCGTGGGTCAGCCACTCGAAGAAGTCGTGGCCGTGGCCCTGGGTGAAATCGGTGCCGATGCCGATGGCGTCCTCGCCGACGATGTTCATCACGTACTCGATGGCCTCGGCGTAGTCGTCGATGGTCGAGTCGATGCCTTTCTTGAGGAACGGCGCGAACATGGTCACACCGACGAAGCCGCCATGATCGGCGATGAACTTCAGCTCCTCGTCGGACTTGTTGCGCGGGTGTTCCTTGAGGCCGGACGGCAGGCAGTGGGAGTAGCAGACCGGCTTCTTCGATTCGAGGATGACCTCTTCGGAGGTCTTGCTGCCGACGTGGGAGAGGTCGCACATGATGCCGACCCGGTTCATCTCCGCGACGATCTCCCGACCGAAGCCGGAGAGCCCGCCGTCACGCTCGTAGCAGCCGGTGCCGACCAGGTTCTGGGTGTTGTAGCACATCTGCACGATGCCCACGCCGAGCTGCTTGAACACCTCGACGTAGCCGATCTGGTCCTCGAATGCGTGGGCATTCTGGAAGCCGTAGAGGATGCCGGTCTTGCCCTGCTCCTTGGCCTTGCGGATGTCCGCGGTGCTGCGCACCGGGATCACCAGGTCGCTGTTGTCGCGGATCAGCTTGTTGCTGGCGACGATATTGTTCACCGTCGCCTGGAAGCCTTCCCATACCGATACGGTGCAATTGGCGGCGGTCAGGCCGCCCTTGCGCATGTCCTCGAACAGTTCGCGGTTCCACTTGGCGATGATCAGACCGTCGATGACGATGCTGTCGGCGTGCAATTCGGCTGGGCTCATCTGGCATACCCCTTTCAGGCTGGGCGCGCCGGGACTTGTGCCGACGCTTTGGGGGCAGCATATCGTCGGGGCCCGGCGCGACCCGGCCCGAAAACGACCAGGGTCGTGCCGAAAGCGTCAAGCGTGCGACCGCAACGACGGAGGGCAATGTCGCGGATGGAACAGGCGCTGGCCGCCCGGGGCCGGCAACGGGGAGTGCGCGCGCCCCTGCCGGCGCGGGTTCAGAGGCCGAGTTCGCCGAGCGACGGATGGTCGTCCGGCCGGCGCCCCAGCGGCCAGCGGAACAGCCGCTGGTCCTCGCGGATCGGCAGGTCGTTGATGCTGGCGTGACGTTCGTACATCAATCCCTGCTCGTCGAACGCCCAGTTCTCGTTGCCGTAGGAGCGGAACCAGTTGCCCGAGTCGTCGTGCCATTCATAGGCGAAGCGCACGGCGATGCGGTTGCCGGTAAACGCCCAGAGTTCCTTGATCAGCCGGTACTCCTGCTCGCGCTGCCACTTGCCGCTGAGGAATTCGACGATCCGCTCGCGGCCGCGGACGAAGGTCGAGCGATTGCGCCAGACGCTGTCGGGACTGTAGGCCAGCGAGACGCGCTGCGGGTCGCGGCTGTTCCAGCCGTCCTCGGCGGCGCGGACCTTCTGCGCGGCGGTTTCGGCGGTGAAGGGGGGAAGCGGGGGACGGACGTCGCTCATGGCGGGCTCCTCGGTCTGCGGTGGTTTTCGATGGGAGCAGCGTAGGGCAGGGCGAGCGCGGCCGAATGACGTCGATCCCACGGATCCTGCCAATCCCGCCTCGCCCCCCTGGCTGTTTGCCAGGCTGGCCAGACCTACCCCGGAGAGGGCTATGATGGCCGCCACCGGAGTGGACAAGGATCGACCTCGCGCAATGACCTCCACCACCTACCTCGGCCTGCTGTTGGTCGGTATCCAGGTACTCGGCTTCGTCGCCGCCATCCATGCCGTGCTCACCGTGCGCACCGCCCAGGGCGCGATCGCCTGGGCCACCTCGTTGGTATTCATGCCGTACCTGACCCTGCTGCCGTACCTGGTGTTCGGTCGCAGCCGTTTCGACGCCTACATCGAGGCGCGGCGCCAGGCCAACCGCGAGATGCACCTGGCGGCCGCCGAGCTGGACTGGCGTCCCTGGGTCGAGGAGGCCCTGGCGGCCCGCCAGGTCAGCGGCTACAAGGGGCTCAAGGCGCTGGTGCGGATGACCCGCACGCCGACCCTGGCGAACAACCGGGTGCGCCTGCTGGTCAACGGCGAGGCCAGCTTCGAGGCGATGTTCAAGGCGATTTCCGCCGCCCGCCAGGTGATCCTGGTGCAGTTCTTCATCGTCCGCGACGACGCCCTCGGCCAGCGCCTCCAGCAACTGCTGCTGGAACGTGCGGCCAACGGCGTCGAGGTGTTCTTCCTCTATGACGCCATCGGCAGCCACGCGCTGCCGCACCGCTATGTCGAGCGGCTGCGCCAGGGCGGCGTGCAGATGCATGGCTTCAGCACCGGCAGCGGCATGCTCAACCGCTTCCAGGTGAATTTCCGCAACCACCGCAAGGTCGTGGTGGTGGATGGCGAGTGCGGTTTCGTCGGCGGGCACAACGTCGGCGTCGAGTACCTCGGCGAGAAGCCGCCGCTGGCGCCCTGGCGCGACACCCACATGGAACTGCGCGGGCCGGCGGTGGCGTGCCTGCAGGAAAGCTTCGCCGAGGACTGGTACTGGGCGACCCACAGCCTGCCGCCGCTGATCCTGCCGCCGCAGTACGACAGCGAGGGCGCGCTCTGCCAGGTAGTCGCCAGCGGTCCGGCGGATGCCCAGGAAACCTGCTCGCTGTTCTTCGTCGAGATGATCAACGCCGCCCACGAGCGGGTCTGGATCACCTCGCCGTATTTCGTTCCCGACGAAGCGGTGATGGCCGCCCTGCGCCTGGCGGTGCTGCGCGGCGTCGACGTGCGCCTGCTGATACCCTCGCGCCCGGACCACCGCACGGTGTATGCCGCGTCCAGCCTCTACGCGCTGGAGGCGATCCGTGCCGGGGTCAAGGTGTTCCGCTACCAGCCCGGCTTCCTCCACCAGAAGGTGGTGCTGGTGGACCGCGACACCGCCGCCGTCGGCAGCGCCAACCTGGACAACCGTTCGTTCCGGCTGAATTTCGAGGTGATGGTGGTGACCGTCGACGAGGGCTTCGCCGGCGAGGTGGAGGCGATGCTCGAGGCGGACTTCGCCGAGTCGCTCGAATTCACTCCGGAAGACCGCCGCAGCGTGCGCCGCCTGCAGCAACTGGGGATGCGCGTGGCGCGGCTGGTCTCGCCGATCCTCTGAAAACCTTCGCGAACTCTGTACGTCGGCAAAACCGCGTTGGAAACGGCTTCGGAAAGCTCGGTTGCCGTTCGGGGACTCCGCTTCCCCGTCCGTTTTCGCCCGGTTTCTCCAGCTCGCCAGATCGTCGGCAGGTCCTGAGCGACGCCTCTGCCGCCCGCCGACCGCGCGGGCGTGCAGCTTTTCCCTAGCCAGCGACTACAAAAATCATAATTTCGCTATTCCCCGGCTCTGAACAGAATGCGGCCATCACGCAACCGCAGAACAAGAACGACCAGAGTCCGAGGAACCGAGCCATGACCGACCTGAATCGCACCGCCTTGCCCTCGCGCACGGACGGGACCGTGGAAAAGACCGACACCCTCGTCGTCGGCGCCGGCCAGGCCGGCGTGGCGATGAGCGAGCACCTGAGCCGGCTCGGCGTGCCGCACCTGGTCCTGGAGCGCAACCGCATCGCCGAGGCCTGGCGCAGCGGACGCTGGGATTCGCTGGTGGCCAACGGCCCGGCCTGGCACGACCGTTTCCCGGGAATGGAATTCGACATCGATCCCGACGGTTTCCCCGGCAAGGACCAGGTGGCGGCCTATTTCGAGGCCTACGCGAAGAAATTCGACGCGCCGATCCGTACCGGCGTCGAGGTGAGGAAGGTGGTGCGCAATGTCGGCCGCCCCGGCTTCACCGTGGACACCTCCGCAGGGACCATCGAGGCCAACCGCGTGGTCGCCGCCACTGGCCCGTTCCAGCGTCCGGTGATCCCGCCGATCGCGCCGCGCGACGAGCGTATCCGGCAGATCCACTCGGCCCACTACTACAACCCGCAGCAGCTGCCCGAAGGTGCGGTACTGGTGGTCGGCGCCGGTTCGTCGGGGGTACAGATCGCCGACGAGCTGCAACGTGCCGGGCGCCAGGTCTACCTCTCGGTGGGCGCTCATGACCGTCCGCCGCGTTCCTACCGCAACCGCGACTTCTGCTGGTGGCTGGGCGTGCTCGGCGAATGGGATGCGGAAGTCGCCAAGCCCGGGCGCGAGCATGTGACCATCGCCGTGAGCGGTGCCCGCGGCGGACATACCGTGGACTTCCGCGCCCTGGCGCATCAGGGCGTGACCCTGGTCGGACTGACCGAATCCTTCGTCGACGGCGTCGCGACCTTCCGGCCGGACCTGGCGGAGAACCTGGCGCGCGGCGACGAGAACTACCTGGCGTTGCTCGACGCCGCCGACGCCTATATCGCCCGCAACGGCCTTGACCTGCCGGAAGAGCCTGAGGCGCGCCGCCGGCTGCCGGACCCGCAGTGCGTGACCGATCCGATCCTCGAACTGGACCTGGCCGAGGCCGGGGTGGGCAGCATCATCTGGGCCACCGGCTATGCCGTCGACTTCGGCTGGCTGCAGGTCGATGCCTTCGACCGCGACGGCAAGCCGCGCCACCAGCGTGGCGTGTCCAGCGAACCCGGCGTGTATTTCATCGGCCTGCCCTGGCTGTCGCGGCGCGGCTCCTCGTTCATCTGGGGCGTCTGGCACGACGCGCGCCATGTCGCCGACCACATCGCCATCCAGCGCAAGTACCTCGCATACCGCGACGCTGCCCAGCGCCAGGAACAGGACCGCGCCTCGCAAGCTCCGCAAACCAGCCTCCAGGAAGTCAGCTGATGCCTACCCATACCCGCATTCGCATGTTCAACACCAAGGACACCTACCCCAACCAGTCCCTGGACAACGATCTCTGCCAGGCCGTGCGCGCCGGCAACACGGTGTACGTGCGCGGCCAGGTCGGCACCGACTTCGACGGCAACCTGGTCGGCCTCGGCGACCCGCGCGCCCAGGCCGAGCAGGCGATGAAGAACGTCAAGCAACTGCTGGAGGAAGCCGGCAGCGACCTCTCGCACATCGTCAAGACCACCACCTACCTGATCGATCCGCGCTACCGCGAGCCGGTCTATCGCGAGGTCGGCAAGTGGCTCAAAGGGGTGTTCCCGATCTCCACCGGACTGGTGGTCTCGGCCCTCGGCCAGCCGCAGTGGCTGATGGAGATTGACGTGATCGCGGTGATTCCCGACGACTGGCAGCAATGAGGAGGCGCGCGCCATGACCTTTTCCATCGTCGGCCGCTGCGCCGAAACCGGCCAACTGGGCATCGCCATCAGCTCGTCGAGCATCGCCGTCGGCGCCCGTTGTCCCTGGCTGCGCGCCGGCACCGGCGCGGTGGCTACGCAGAACATCACCCTGCCGGCGCTCGGCCCGCAGATCCTCGACCGCCTCGACCAGGGCCTGGCCCCTGGCGAAGCGCTGGACCAGGCGCTGAGCAGCAACGGCTATGGCCAGTATCGCCAGGTCACGGTGATCGACCAGCACGGCCGCACCGCGTTGTTCACCGGCCGCGAGGCGCTCGGCGTCCACCATGCGCGGGCCGGCGAACAATGCGTGGCGGCCGGCAACCTGCTGGCCGCGCCGGAAGTGATCGAGGCGATGGTGGATGCCTTCGAGAACGCCGAAGGCCTGCTCGCCGAGCGCCTGCTGGCGGCGATGCGTGCCGCGCTGGCCGCTGGTGGCGAAGCCGGGCCGGTGCATTCGGCGGCGCTGTCGGTGGTCGGCGACCTGCTCTGGCCGGTGGTCGACCTGCGCGTCGACTGGGCCGAGCACGACCCCATCGGCCAGCTCGAGCGACTGTGGCTCGCCTACAAGCCGCAGATGCAGGACTATGTGACCCGCGCCCTCGACCCGACCCGTGCGCCGAGCTACGGCGTGCCCGGCGACGAGTGAGCGGGTCGTTCCCTTCCTCGACGGCGCAGCGCGAGACCTGCGCCCTGGAGCCCGACATGCCCGGCAGCCGCGACATCCTCGCCGACCTGGTGGCCTTCGACACCGTCAGCCGCGAGTCCAACCTGGCGCTGATCGACTACGTCCGCGACTACCTGGCGGGTTTCGGCGTCGACAGCGAACTGTTCTTCGACGCCGACGGCCGCAAGGCCAATCTCTATGCCACCATCGGCCCCAGCGACCGTGGCGGCGTCTGCCTTTCCGGGCATACCGACGTGGTGCCGGCGGACGGCCAGGCCTGGAGCGTGCCGCCGTTCCGGCTCAGCGAGCGCGATGGCCGCCTCTACGGGCGTGGCACGGCGGACATGAAGGGCTACCTGGCCTGCGTGCTGGCGGCCGTCCCGGCGTTCCTCGCCGCGCCGTTGCGCCTGCCGGTGCACCTGGCGTTCTCCTACGACGAGGAAGTCGGCTGCCTGGGCGTCCGTTCGCTGCTCGCGGCGCTGGAGCGGCGTCCGCACAAGCCGTTGCTGTGCATCATCGGCGAGCCCACCGAGCTGAAGCCGGTGCTCGGCCACAAGGGCAAGCTGGCCATGCGCTGCGAGGTGCACGGCGCGGCCTGCCATTCGGCCTACGCGCCGCAGGGGGTGAATGCCATCGAATACGCCGCGCGGCTGATCGGCCGCCTCGGCGAGATCGGCGCGCGCCTGGCGGTGCCGGAGCGCCACGACCGGCGTTTCGACCCGCCCTATTCGACGGTGCAGACCGGACTGATCCAGGGCGGCCGGGCGCTGAACATCGTGCCCGCCGAGTGCCGCTTCGACTTCGAGGTCCGCGCGCTGCCGGCGGACGACCCGCGGCAGGTCGCCGAGGAACTCCGCGACTATGCCGAAAGCGAACTGCTGCCGCGGATGCGCGCGGTGGAGCGAAGTACCGATATCCGCTTCACGCCGCTATCGGCCTATCCCGGCCTGCTCACCGCAGACGACAGCCAGGCGGCGGAGCTGATCGGCCTGCTCAGCGGTTCGACGGATTTCTCCACCGTGGCCTTCGGCACCGAGGGCGGGCTGTTCCACCAGGCCGGTATCCCGGCGGTGATCTGCGGTCCCGGCAGCATGGACCAGGGCCACAAGCCGGACGAGTTCGTCAGCCTCGCTCAGCTCGAGGCGTGCGATGCCCTGCTGGCGCGCCTGGCGGCGTGGCTGCGGGAGCCTTGAGCGGCAGCACCGCGCGATCCTGGCTGGGACTGGCGGCGAAGCGCGCGCGGTAGCTGCGGGAGAAGTACGACGGCGACTCGAAGCCGCAGGCCAGGCTCACCTGTAGCACGCTGAGGTCGGTCTGGCGCAGCAACTGGCGGGCCTTGTCCAGGCGCAGGCCGAGGTAGAAGTTCGAGGGCGTGTCGTCCAGGTGCACGCGGAACAGCCGTTCCAGCTGGCGGCGGGTGACCTGGATGCGCTCGGCCAGCTCCAGGGTGGTCAGTGGCGGCTCGGTATGCCGCTCCATCTCGCCGATCACCTGCACCAGCTTGCGGTTGCTCACGCCATAGCGGGTCGCCACCTGCAGGCGCTGGTGGTCCTGGCGCGGGCGGATGCGGCCGAGCACGAACTGCTCGGAAACCTGCACCGCCAGTTGCGGACCGTGGGCCTGGGCGATCAGGTCGAGCATCAGGTCGATGGAGGCGGTGCCGCCGGCCGAGGTGATGCGCGGACCGTCGATCTCGAACAGCTCCTGGGTCACGCTCAGTTGCGGGTAGGACTCCTGGAAGGCGTCGATGGCTTCCCAGTGCAGGGTCGCGCGGCGCCCGTCGAGCAGACCGGCCTCGGCCAGCACCACGCTGCCGGTATCGATGCCACCGAGGGTCACGCCGTTGCGATCGAGCTTGCGCAGCCACTGCACCAGTGCCGGGGTGACCGCCCGCAGCGGCTCGAAACCGGCCACCACGAACAGCAGGTCGCCTTTCTTCAACGGCTCCAGCGCGCCGTCGCTGTTCACCGACATGCCATTGCTGGCCAGCACCGGACCGCCGTCGGCGCTGAGCACGTGCCAGCGGTAGAGGTCGGCGTGGAAGCGGTTGGCCACTCGCAGTGGCTCCACGGCGGAAACGAAGCCCATTACCGAGAAGCCGGGCAGCAGGAGAAACCAGAAGTCCTGGGACATGGGGCGCTCCGGGGTTGAGGTTGCGCAGCCTGTGTGTAGCGCAGGCCCGCCGCGCTTGGCAATGGCCAGGTCGCTGCAGTGCAAGAGCTGGTCGCCGCAGTGCGCTTCGCCGCCGTCCCGGCTGCGTACCTTGGTCGCCAGGGTCGGTCTCGCAAGGGGCCGGCGCCCACCTCGCAGAAAAACAATCAATAGCCGCACGAGGGGAGACCGATGAAGACGACGATTCGCCAGCTGGGCTGCGCCCTGCTGATCCTGGCCAGTGGCGCCGCCCTGGCCGCCGAACCCGAGCAGTGCCGCACGGTGCGCCTGGGCACGGTGAACTGGACCGACGTGGTCGCCAGCAGCGCCGTGGCCGAAGCCTTGCTCGACGGCCTGGGCTACCAGGTGAAGCAGACCAGCGCCTCGCAACAGATCGTCCTGGCCGGCCTGGCCGACAAGCAGCTGGACCTGTTCCTCGGCTACTGGCAACCGACCATGCAGCCGGTCGCCAGGCCTTACCTGGACAAAGGCCGGATCGAAGTGATCGAGCCGCCGACCCTGGCCGACGCGCAGTCCACCTATGCGGTGCCGAGCTACGTCGCCGAGGGCGGGCTGAAGACCTTCGCCGACATCGCCCGCTTCAAGGACAAGCTTGGCGGCCGCATCTACGCTATCGAGCCGGGCAGCGGCTCGAACCGCATCACCCGGAAGATGATCGACGACAACCGTTTCGGCCTGAAGGGCTTCCAGCTGGTGGAGTCCAGCGAGGCCGGGATGCTCACGGCGGTGAAGCGGGCGATCAAGCGCAAGCAGTGGGTGGTGTTCTTCGGCTGGAAGCCGCATCCGATGAACCTGCAGATCGACATGACCTACCTCACCGGCAGCGAGGATGTGTTCGGTCCCGACGAAGGCGCGGCCACCGTCTCCACCATGACCGCCGCCGGCTACCAGGCGCAGTGCGGCAACGTCGCCCGGCTGCTGCACAACCTGCGCTTCAGCAGCGCCCAGGTCAGCCAGGTGATGGCGCCGATCCTCGATCGCACCCAGCCCCTCGACGCCGCGCGGCAGTGGCTGAAGGCCAACCCCGAGCCGCTGAAGGCCTGGCTGGATGGCGTGAGCACCTTCGACGGCAAGGACGGCCTGGCCGCGCTCCAGGCCTCGCTGAAGTAACCCGCACCTATCCGTTCCGCCCGGCGCGGCCGGGCGGGGCTTCGTACACCCCGAATACAGGAAGCTACCACCGTGAACCATGAAGTCATCGTCACCTGCGCGGTGACCGGCGCCGGCGATACCGTCGGCCGGCATCCGGCGATCCCGGTCACTCCGAAACAGATTGCCGAGGCCGCCATCGAGGCGGCCAGGGCCGGCGCCACCGTCGCCCACTGCCATGTCCGCGACCCCGCCACCGGCAAGCCCAGCCGCGACGTGGCGCTGTACCGCGAAGTGGTCGAGCGTATCCGCGAAAGCGACACCGATGTGATCATCAACCTCACCGCCGGCATGGGCGGCGACCTGGAGATCGGCAAGGGCGAGCAGCCCCTGGAGTTCGGTGCCGGCACCGACCTGGTCGGCCCGCTGGAGCGGCTCAGGCATGTCGAGGAGCTGCTGCCGGAAATCTGCACCCTGGACTGCGGCACCCTCAATTTCGGCGACGGCGACTACATCTACGTCTCCACCCCTGCGCAACTGCGCGCCGGCGCCCGGCGCATCACCGAGCTGGGGGTCAAGGCCGAGCTGGAAATCTTCGATACCGGCCACCTCTGGTTCGCCAAGCAGATGCTCAAGGAAGGGCTGCTGGAGGATCCGCTGTTCCAGATCTGCCTGGGCATTCCCTGGGGCGCGCCGGCCGATACCACGACCATGAAGGCGATGGCCGACAACCTGCCGCCGGGGGCGACCTGGGCCGGCTTCGGCATCGGCCGCACGCAGATGCCGATGGTCGCCCAGGCCATGTTGCTGGGCGGCAACGTGCGGGTCGGCCTGGAGGACAACATCTGGCTGGACAAGGGCGTGCCGGCGAGCAACGGCAGCCTGGTGGAGCGCGCCATCGAGATCATCGAGCGCCTCGGCGGGCGCGCCCTGAGCCCGGCGGAAGGGCGCCGCAGGATGAACCTGAAGCCGCGCTGATTTCTTCCTCCCCGCCCCGTCGGGGGCGGGAACAACTTCTGGAGATGTCCATGTCCTTCGTCACCGAGATCAAGACCTTCGCCGCCCTCGGTAGCGGCGTCATCGGCAGCGGCTGGATCGCCCGCGCCCTGGCCCACGGCCTCGACGTCGTCGCCTGGGATCCGGCGCCGGGCGCCGAAGCGGCGTTGCGCGCGCGCGTCGCCAATGCCTGGCCGGCCTTGCGGAAACAGGGCCTGGCGCCCGGCGCGGCGCAGGAGCGCCTGCGCTTCGTCGCGAGCATCGAGGAATGCGTGGGCGACGCCGATTTCATCCAGGAGAGCGCCCCCGAGCGGCTCGACCTGAAGCTCGACCTGCACGCCAGGATCAGCGCCGCGGCGCGGCCCGACGTGCTGATCGGTTCGTCCACCTCGGGCCTGCTGCCCAGCGAGTTCTACGCCGAGGCGAGCCACCCCGAGCGCTGCCTGGTCGGCCACCCCTTCAATCCGGTCTACCTGCTGCCGCTGGTGGAGGTGGTCGGCGGCGAACGCACCGCTGCCGAGGCCGTGCGGGCGGCGATGCGGGTCTACGAGTCGCTGGGCATGCGTCCGCTGCACGTACGCAAGGAAGTGCCCGGCTTCATCGCCGACCGCTTGCTCGAGGCGCTCTGGCGCGAGGCGCTGCACCTGGTCAACGACGGCGTGGCCACGACCGGCGAGATCGACGATGCGATCCGCTTCGGCGCCGGCCTGCGCTGGTCGTTCATGGGCACCTTCCTGACCTACACCCTGGCCGGTGGCAACGCCGGCATGCGCCACTTCATGGCGCAGTTCGGCCCGGCGCTGCAATTGCCCTGGACCTACCTGCCGGCGCCGGAACTCACCGAAGCCCTGATCGACCGGGTGGTGGAGGGCACCGCCGAGCAGCAGGGCGCGCGCAGCATCGCCGAGCTCGAGCGCTACCGCGACGACTGCCTGCTGGCGGTGCTCGGGGCGATCAGGGAAACCAAGGCCCGGCACGGCTTCGCCTTCGCCGAGTGACATGACGCGCCTTCCGCCCCGCCGGGCGGAGCGCAACCACGGAGCCTGCCATGAGCCAAGCCCTGACGACCTACGAGACGCCGGTCCTGCCCGAGTGGGTGGACTACAACGGCCACTTGCGCGATGCCTTCTACCTACTGGTGTTCAGCTACGCCACCGATGCGCTGATGGCGCATATCGGCCTGGACAGCCAGAACCGCGACGCCAGCGGACACTCGCTGTTCACCCTGGAATGCCACCTGAACTTCCTCCACGAGGTGAAGGAGGGCGCCAGGGTCGAGGTGCGCACGCAACTGCTCGGTCACGATCGCAAGCGTCTGCATATCCACCATGCCCTGTACCTGCCTGGCAGCGGGCAGGCGCTGGCGCTGAGCGAGCAGATGCTGCTCCACGTCAGCCTCGACGGCCCGCGCTCGGTACCGTTCGCAGGCGAGGTGCTGGCGCGGGTCGAGGCGCTCGCCGAGGCACATCGCGCGCTCCCCGTGCCGGAAGGTGTCGGTCGGGTGATCGGCCTGCCGCCGGTGCGCTGAGCGCGATGGCTGCGAAGTATCCGCTGTCTCCGGCGATGTGGCGCTTCGTCGAGCACAGCCGGGCGTTCGCCAGCGACAGTCCGCGCCTGGATGCGCAACGTGCGGCCTACGCGCGGATGTGCCAGGCGTTCGCGCCGCCGCGCCCGGCCGGTTTGCGGGTGCTCGACTCCTGCTTGCCGGCCGCGCCGCCGGTGCGCGTGCGCCGCTATCGCCCCGACCGCCCGGCACCGCCCGGCGGTTGGCCGGCGCTGCTCTACCTGCACGGTGGTGGCTGGATGCTCGGCGGCCTCGATTCACACGATTTCATCTGCGCCGACCTGGCGGCGCGCCTGGGCCTGCTGGTGCTGGCGGTGGATTACCGACTGGCGCCGGAGCATCCGTTCCCGGCGGCATTGCAGGATTGCCTGCGTGCCTGGCAGGCGCTGAGCCTGGGCGAGCTGGACGAAGCGCTGGATGGGCGACGCCTGCTGGTGGCCGGCGACAGCGCCGGCGGCAACCTGGCGGCGGCGCTGTGCCTGGCCCTGCGCGATGGCGGCGCGCCGTCGCCGGCTGCGCAGATATTGCTCTATCCCTTGCTGTCCGCCGCGCCATCGCCCTCGCGGATCGACTGCGTCGACGCGCCGTTGCTCGGCCTCGGCGATGTGCAGGCGTGCCTGGACGCCTACCTGCCGCTGGCGGCGCTGCACCGACAGCCGCTGGCGCTGCCCCTGGAGGCCGCTGATTTCACTGGCCTGCCGCCGGCCTTCGTGGCGGTCGCCGAATTCGATCCGCTGCGCGACGACGGCGAGCGCTATGGCGCAGCGCTACGCGCGGCGGGTGGCGAGGCAGGGTTCTATCCGGGAAACGGGCTGGTCCATGGCTGCCTGCGCGGCCACGGCATCGACGAGGTGGAAGCCCTGCACGAGGCCTTGCGGCGGGCCGTGCAGGGCTTCCTGGCGGAGGACTCAGGCGAGCGCCAGGCGGGTGAGTAATCCACCGCCGAGCACCAGCCAGGCGAATAGCAGGGCGGCCAGCAGCAGCGGTTTGAGGCCGGCGCGGCGGATCGCCGAGAGGTGCGTGCCGAGGCCGAGGCCGGCCATCGCCATGGCCAGGAGGAAGGTGTCGAGGTCGTTGACGTGGCTGACCAGCGCCGGCGGCAGGCTGACCAGCGAGTTGAGCCCGGCGACCAGTACGAAGCCGACGGCGAACCAGGGAATGGTGATCTTGGTCGCGCCGCTGTGCTGCCGGCGGTGCGCCTTGTCGCGTGCCAGCCAGGCCGAGAGCAGGATCAGGAAGGGCGCCAACATCATTACCCGGACCATCTTGGCGATCACCGCGGTATCCGCTGCCTCGATGCCGATCGAACGACCCGCGGCGACCACCTGGGCCACCTCATGCACCGTGGCACCGATGTACACGCCCCAGGGGCCAGGGTCGCGCGGTAGCAGCCCCCAGTCCTGGTCGAGCTGGAACAGCGCCGGATAGAGGAAGATGCCCAGGGTGCCGAACACCACCACGGTGGAAACCGCCACCGCGACCTGTTCGGCGCGGCCACGCACCACCGGCTCGGTGGCCATCACCGCGGCGGCGCCGCAGATCGAACTGCCGGCGCCGATCAGCAGGGTGGTGGTGCGGTCCAGGCCGAACAGCCGGGTGCCGAGCAGGCACGCCAGGCCGAAGGTGCTGGCGAGCATCAGGGCGTCCAGCAGCACGCCGTGCAATCCGACGCCGGCGATGTCCTGGAAGGTCAGGCGCAGGCCGTAGAGGATGATCCCGGCGCGCAGCAGGATCTGCTTGGAGAAGCCGACGCCGGCGGCGCTGCCGGCGGCGATCCGAGGGTACAGGGTGTTGCCGACGACGATGCCGAGCACGATGGCCAGGGTCAGCGCGCTGATGCCGTTGTGCTGCAACCATTGCGAACGACCCAGGAGGATCGCCGCGCCGGCCAGGGCGGCGCTGAGCAGCAGGCCGGGGATGAGTTTCTGGACCTGGGCCAGGGGTCTGGTACCGGTCTTGACGGGGAGGGTGTGCATCCTTCGCTCCTCAGGTGAGGTCACGGGACGCAGGTTAGGTAGCGGGAATGAATTTGTGAAACGAATAGTTTCTGTATTAAATACCTGAAAAACAGGTAGGTGAGTCCATGGCCCTCAGTTTCCGTCAGCTCCAGATCTTCTGTGCGGTGGCTCGCTGCGGCAGTACCACGGCGGCGGCGGAATCCATCTCGCTGTCGCAGTCGGCCACCAGCGCCGCGCTCAACGAGCTGGAGTCGCAGCTTTCCACGCGCCTGTTCGACCGGGTCGGCAAGCGCCTGCAACTGAACGAGGTCGGCCGCCGCTTCCTGCCCCAGGCATTGCGCCTGCTCGACGGGGTGGCGCAACTGGAGCAGCAGTTCGCGGTTTCCGCCGCGCCCCAGGCGAGCCTGACGGTGGCGGCCAGCAGCACCATCGGCAACTACGTGCTGCCACGCCTGCTGGCCTCCTTCGAGCGGGAGCAGCCGGGCGTGAGGGTCAACGCCAGCATCGGCAACACCGGTTCGGCGGTGCAGGACGTGGTGACCTTCGCGGCGGACATCGGCCTCATCGAAGGCCCCTGCCACGAGCCGGGCCTGCGGGTGGAGCCCTGGCTCGAGGACAGCCTGATCGTGGTGGCGGCGCCCGGCCACCCGCTGGCCTCGCGCACCCAGGTCTCCCGCGAGGCCCTGCGCCGCGCGCGCTGGCTGCTGCGCGAGCCCGGCTCGGGCACGCGCGAGGAGGTCAGCCACGCCCTGCTGGGCCACCTGCATTACCTGGAAGACAGCCTGGACCTGGGCAGCTCCGAGGCGATCAAGCACAGCGTCGCCGCCGGGCTGGGCATCAGTTGCCTGTCGCGCTGGGTGGTCGAGGAACAGTTGGCCTCCGGCGCGCTGGTCGAACTGCGCAGCAGCCTGCCGCCGTTGCGCCGGCGCTTCTACATGCTGCGCCAGCGCGACAAGTTCCTCTCGCCGGGCTTCGAGCGTTTCTGGGAACACTGTCGGGCGGGACTCGGCGCCGGCTAGCTGGCTTCCGGCAAAAAAATCCCCCTGCCGCGCCCGACGCGCGGAGGGGGATGAAAAAGGAGCCAGGAACGGCCCTCAGTGTGAGTCTGGCGTTTTCCGGAAGCCGTCCGCTGCATTCCGCAAGCCGCTGGAGGCGATTGTGGCGGTGTCGCTGGCGGTCGAATTAGCCGAAAACGACCTGCCCATGTCCAGGCGGGACAGCCCCCTTGCCGGGAGCGACGTGGGCTCAGCAGAATCGATGGCAATCCCCATCGAAGGAGCTGCCGCGATGATGCACGCCGATCTGATCGACCAGGACGATTTCCGCGAACGCCTGCAGGCGCTGGGCTTCAGCGTGCCGCCGGACTCGACTCCGGAGCAGGCCTGCGAATACGCCGTGCGCGGCCTCAGCCCGGAGCGCGCCCAGGCGCTGCGGCGGCTGGTGGAGGACATGCTCGGCGGGCACGCCACGCTGCTCCCGGCGGTGCGCGAGGCGATTTCCCGGCAATTGCTGCCGGCGCTGGTGCCGCGGGGCTGACAAGGCCCTGCCCGCTCCCGTGGACGGGGCGGGCAGGGACGCGCCGTCAGATCCGCACGCTGGCGAAGGTCGACTCGCCCTGCGCCTGGCTCAGGGCCGACAGCGCCGAGGAGTTGGGCATCAACGCCAGGTCCTGCGGGATCGGCATCAGCACCACCGGCTGGCCCAGCGGCTGGCCCTGGCGCTCGTCGCGCGGCGGGATGCCGAAGTACTCGCGGTAGCACTTGGAGAAGTGCGGGGTGGAGACGAAGCCGCAGACCGAGGCCACCTCGATGATCGACATGGACGTCTGCTTGAGCAACTGGCGGGCGCGGATCAGGCGCAGCTTCAGGTAGTAGCGCGACGGCGAGCAGTGCAGGTACTTCTGGAACAGCCGCTCGAGCTGGCGACGCGAGACGTTGACGTAGACCGCCAGTTCGTCGAGGTCGATCGGTTCCTCCAGGTTGGCCTCCATCAGCGCGACGATCTCCTGCAACTTCGGCTGGTTGGTGCCGAGCATGTGCTTGAGCGGCACGCGCTGGTGGTCCTGCTCGTTGCGGATGCGCTCGTAGATGAACATCTCGGAGATCGCCGCCGACAGCTCGCGGCCATGCTCGCGGCCGATCAGGTGCAGCATCATGTCCATCGGCGCGGTGCCGCCGGAAGAGGTGAAGCGGTTGCGGTCGATGGAGAACAGGCGGGTGCTCATGGCCACCCGGGGGAAGGCTTCCTGCATCGCCGCCAGGCATTCCCAGTGCACGCTGCAATCGTAGCCGTCGAGCAGGCCGGCGCGGGCCAGCGCCCAACTGCCGGTGCACACCGCGCCGAGGCGCCGACCCTGGCGGGCCTGGGCCTGGAGGAAAGTGACGTGCTCGCGGGTGACGCTGCGCTGGATGCCGACGCCGCCGCAGACGATCACGCAATCCACCGCCGGGGCGTTGTCGGTACCGGCGTCGGGGGTGATCTGCAGGCCGTCGCTGGCCCAGACCTGGCGGCCGTCCAGGCTCAGCGTATGCCAGCGGTAGAGTTCGCGTCCCGAGAGCTGGTTGGCCATGCGCAACGGTTCCACCGCCGAGGCCAGGGAGATCAGGGTGAAGTTGTCCAGCAGCAGGAAGCCGATGGACTGCGGATTTCGGTTCTGTGGTGGGACTCCGGGCGCGTACGTGGTCATGGGTGTATCTCCTCACGCTGAGCAAGCAGGCCTCTCACGAGGCTTTTTTTATGATTGTTGGAATTTCCGGGTGGCTGCTTGGGCCACGCCGTCGGCGTTGCTTGTAACCAGAGCAAGGCAAATGCCATGCCTATATTGATTGGGCGTTCAATCAAAAAAGCCGGAAGGCTTTAGCCCGGTATTTCCCCTCGGACCTGGCACAACGACAGCATGGGCGACGGCTGGCGGCGCGCCGCGCGCCTGGGCATTTCGGTAGCACCAGGGCGGCCCCCGGCGAGAAGGCGGGGCAGCGGCCGTGGCGACAAAGGTAACGACGGGCGGCGAGCCGTTACTCCGCAGTGTGACGGATGACGACCGCCCGGTCACGCGTCATATGCGCCAAAAAGTGGCGTCTCGATCGTTTCGTGAGCAATTCCGGTTCAGCACTCGATGGCGTTCACCGCCAGGCCCCCGCGCGAGGTTTCCTTGTACTTGTCGTGCATGTCGGCACCGGTGTCGCGCATGGTGCGGATCACCTTGTCCAGCGAGATGAAATGCTGGCCGTCGCCGCGCAAGGCCATTTGCGCCGCGTTGATGGCCTTCACCGCGGCGATCGCGTTGCGCTCGATACAGGGCACCTGGACCAGCCCGCCGACCGGGTCGCAGGTCAGCCCGAGGTTGTGCTCCAGGCCGATCTCGGCGGCGTTCTCGACCTGCGCCGGGGTGGCGCCGAGGACTTCCGCCAGTCCGGCGGCGGCCATCGCGCAGGCCGAGCCGACCTCGCCCTGGCAGCCGACCTCGGCGCCGGAGATCGAGGCGTTCTTCTTGCACAGGATGCCCACCGCGGCGGCGGCCAGCAGGTAGTCGACGACGTCGCGGTCCTGGGCGTCGGGATTGAACTTCATATAGTAGTGCAGCACCGCCGGGATGATCCCCGCCGCGCCGTTGGTGGGCGCGGTGACCATGCGCCCGCCGGCGGCGTTCTCCTCGTTCACCGCCAGGGCGAACAGGTTGACCCATTCCATGGCGCTGAGGGTCGAGCCGATCACGTTGGGCTTGCCGATCTCCTGCAGGTTGCGGTGCAGGCGCGCGGCGCGGCGTTGCACGTTGAGCCCGCCGGGAAGGATGCCTTCGTTGCGCAACCCGTTGTCGACGCAATCGCGCATCGCCTGCCAGATGCGCCGCAGGCCTTCGCGGATGTCGGTCTCGCTGCGCCAGATGCGTTCGTTGGCCAGCATCAGCTCGGATACCCGCAGGTTGTGGCGCTTGCACAGCAGCAACAGTTCCTCGGCGCTGGAGAAGTCGTAGGGCAGCACCGTGTGGTCCTGGTCGAGCTGTCCCGAGGCGGCCTGTGCCGCATCGACCACGAAGCCGCCACCCACCGAGTAGTAGGTCTCCTGGTGCAGTTCGCCTTGCTCGCCGTAGGCGACCAGGGTCATGGCGTTGGGGTGGTAGGGCAGGTTCTCGTCGAGCAGGCGCATGTCGCGCACCCAGTCGAACGGTACCGCCACGCGGCCGTCCAGTTGCAGCAGGCCGCTATCGAGCAGCGCGGCCATGCGTGGGGCGATCTGGGTCGGGTCGATACGATCCGGCCATTCGCCCATCAGGCCCATGATCACCGCGCGATCGGTGCCGTGGCCGACGCCGGTGGCGGACAGCGAGCCATACAGGCGCACTTCGAGACGCCGCACCGCCGACAGCGCCTGGCGTTGGCGCAGGGCAGCGGTGAACAGCGCGGCGGCGCGCATGGGGCCGACGGTATGCGAACTGGACGGGCCGATACCGATCTTGAAAAGGTCGAACACACTGATAGCCATGCCGGCCTCCGGGATTGCCGCGGCATCCGTGCCTGCGTAGTGGGGGTGGCGGCTCCTCCGCCCGCGATTCCTGCGCATCATCGGGCTTTCCCCGGGGCGGGCCGCATCCGCCACCGACCCGGCCATGTCCAAAAGCGCCGCGTCCGCGCCCGGATCGGGGAACCTCTGCGGCCGAGGGGCGTCTGCACCTGCACGGCGTCGGAATGAGAACGGGCTCGCGCCGCTCCGAAAACGGCATCCGCTGGTCGCCGGCAAAGACCACTATGATTGAATGCGACACAGCGGGTACTGAATGCGACCCCGCCTGCACTGGTTGCGACCCACCCTGTAGGCGACGGATGCGTCCTGTTTCATGATCGTTCACGAATTGCCCGCTGAGGGCCGCTACCGGTCGGCCCGATACAGACAGACCGCCGCGCCCTTCGGGGTAGCGCCGGCGCCTTACCCTGCAGAGGAGTTCGCTATGAAAGGTTGCAAGTCTTGGCTGCTGGCCGTGTCTCTGTGCGCACCGCTGGCAGCCCAGGCCGCGGAGCCCGAATCCTGTGCGTCGGTGCGTTTCGCCGACGTCGGCTGGACCGACATCACAGTGACCACTGCGGTCACCCGCCAGGTCCTCGAGTCCCTCGGCTACAAGACCAAGGTCAATCTGCTCTCGGTGCCGGTGACCTACCGCTCCCTGGCCAACAACGACCTCGACGTATTCCTGGGCAACTGGATGCCCACCATGACCAACGACATCAAGCAGTACGCCGAGAAAGGTACGGTCGAGACACTGCGCGCCAACCTGGAGGGCGCCAAGTACACCCTGGCGGTTCCCCAGTACGTCTACGACGGCGGCCTGCGCAGCTTCGCCGATATCGCGAAGTTCTCCGACAAGCTGGGCAACAAGATCTACGGCATCGAGCCGGGCAACGACGGCAACCGCGTCGCCCAGAGCATGATCGACAAGAACGCCTTCGAACTGGGCAAGTTCAAGTTGGTGGAATCCAGCGAGGCGGGCATGCTCTCGCAGGTGCAGCGGGCCATCCGGCGCAACCAGTGGGTGGTGTTCCTCGGCTGGGAGCCGCACCCCATGAATACCCGCTTCCAGATGAAGTACCTGGAAGGCGGCGACGACTTCTTCGGCCCCAACTATGGCGGCGCGACCATCTACACCAACGTGCGCAAGGGCTACGCCCAGGAGTGCGCCAACGTCGGCCAACTGCTGAAGAACCTCAGCTTCACCCTCGAGATGGAGAACAAGCTGATGGACGCGGTACTCAACGAAAACAAGAAACCCGAGGAAGCCGCTAAGGCCTGGTTGAAGGATCACCCGGAACAGCTGGATGCCTGGCTGGCCGGTGTCACCACCCGCGACGGGCAGCCTGCCGCAGCCGCGGCCAAGCTGGCGTTCGCCAAGTAGGCGACCGGTCGTTCATTTCCCGCTCTTGATGGACCCTGATTATGTTCCTGACTGATCACAAGCTCCCGCTGGGAGAGCAGATCGCCGGTTTCGTCGACTGGCTGACCCTGCATGGCGCATCGTTCTTCGACAAGATCTCCGACACCCTTGAGTTCCTCATCCATGGCGTCACCAACGGCTTGCTCTGGTTCAACCCGCTGGTGCTGATCGCCTTGCTGGTAGGGCTGGTGCATTTCATCCAGCGCAGCTGGGGGCTGACCGTGTTCGCCCTGGCCTCGTTGCTGCTGATCCTCAACCTGGGCTACTGGCAGGAGACCATGGAAACCCTCGCCCAGGTGATATTCGCCACCCTGGTGTGCATCGCCGTAGGCGTGCCGCTGGGCATCGTCGCCGCGCACAAGCCGTGGTTCTACACCGCGCTGCGGCCGCTGCTGGACCTGATGCAGACGGTGCCGACCTTCGTCTACCTGATCCCGACCCTGACCCTGTTCGGTCTCGGCGTGGTGCCGGGCCTGATCTCCACGGTGATCTTCGCCGTCGCCGCGCCAATCCGCCTGACCTGCCTGGGTATCCAGGACGTTCCGGCGGAGCTGCTCGACGCCGGCAAGGCCTTCGGCTGCTCGCGCTGGCAACTGCTGACGCGCATCGAGCTGCCGCACGCGATGCCGAGCATCGCCGCCGGCATCACCCAATGCATCATGCTCTCCCTGTCGATGGTGGTGATCGCCGCGCTGGTCGGCGCCGATGGCCTCGGCAAGCCGGTGGTGAACGCGCTGAACACCGCCGACATCTCCCTCGGCTTCGAAGCCGGCCTGGCCATCGTCCTGCTCGCCATCCTGCTCGACCGGGTGTGCAAGCAGCGCGCCGTGAAGGGGAAATAAGCCATGACCGCGATCCGATTCGACCATGTGGACGTCATCTTCGGCACCCACACCAAGGAAGCCCTGAAGCTCCTCGACCAGGGCCTCGGCCGCGCCGAGATCCTCAAGCGCACCGGCCAGGTGCTCGGCGTCGAGGACGCCTGCCTGGACGTCAACCGCGGCGAGATCTGCGTGCTGATGGGACTTTCCGGCTCCGGCAAGTCGAGCCTGCTGCGCTGCATCAACGGCCTGAACAAGGTCAGCCGCGGCAAGCTGCTGATCGAGCACGAAGGTTCGCAGGTGGACATCGCCAACTGCTCGCCGGCGACCCTCAAGGCCATGCGTACCAAGCGCATCGCCATGGTGTTCCAGAAGTTCGCCCTGATGCCCTGGCTGACGGTGGCCGAGAACGTCGGCTTCGGCCTGGAGATGCAGGGCCGCCCGGCCGCCGAGCGGAAGAAGCTGATCGACGAGAAGCTCGAGCTGGTCGGTCTCTCGCAGTGGCGCGACAAGCGTCCCGACTCGCTCTCCGGCGGCATGCAGCAGCGCGTCGGCCTGGCTCGCGCGCTGGCGATGGATGGCGACATCCTGCTGATGGACGAACCGTTCTCGGCCCTCGACCCGCTGATCCGCCAGCAATTGCAGGACGAACTGCTGGTGCTGCAACGGCAACTGCACAAGACCATCGTGTTCGTCAGCCACGACCTCGACGAGGCGCTGAAGATCGGCACCCGCATCGCGATCATGAAGGACGGCCGGATCATCCAGCACGGCAAGCCGGAAGAGATCGTGCTGAGCCCCGCGGACGACTACGTGCGTACCTTCGTCGCCCATACCAACCCGCTCAACGTGCTGTGCGGCCAGAGCCTGATGCGTGGCCTCGACCAGTGCATCCGGCAGAACGACGAGATCTGCTTCGACCAGGGCCGCGACTGCTGGATCGGTCTCAGCGAAGGCGACGTGCTCAAGGGCGCGCGCCAGGGCAGCAACGTCATCGACCTGCAACGCTGGCGCCAGGGCGATCCGGTGGAGAAGCTGCGCCGCGAACCGACCCTGGTGGATGTCAGCATCCGTATGCGCGATGCCCTGCAGATTCGCTACCAGACCGGCCACAAGCTGGTCCTTCAGGAGCAGGACAGGGTGGTCGGGGTGCTCGGCGACAGCGAGCTGTACCACGCGCTGCTGGGCAAGAACCTCGGCTGATCCCCCTCGGCCCGCTCGGGGCCGCTGCGAATGCCCGGCGCTGCCGGGCATTCGCGTTTACCCTCCGCGCTTTTTCCGCCTGCTCTTCCTGTCCCACACTTCCGCGCGCCGGTTCCTGCGGCATGCGCCGGGCGCCGGGTGGCAGAAAAGAAAGGCCCGGCGAAACGCCGGGCCAAGTACGCACCTGATTGGCAAGGGCGCCCTAGCGGCGCCAGGTTCAGGTCTGGGGCTGGGTTGGCGCCGGCACCGGCTGGTAGGTGCGGCGGTCGCCGACCTGGGCCTCGTAGTCGGCGCGCATGGCCTTGTGCAGGCCGAACATGAACAGGATCAGCACCGCCGAGAACGGCAGCCCGGCGAGCACCACGACGGTTTGCATCGCCGTGAAGTTGCCGGCGAACAGCAGGCCGATGGTGACTAGCGTGACGACGGCCGACCAGAGGATACGCAGCCAGTTCGGCGCGTCCTCGTCCAGCTCGCCGCCGCTGCGCGAGAGATTGGCCAGCATCACCGAGCCGGAATCCGCCGGGGTGAGGAACAGCACGAAGCCGACGAAGATCGACAGGCCGATGACGATCTTCGACAGCGGATAGTGTTCCAGCAGCAGGTAGATCGACATCGACGGCTGTTCCAGCGCGGCCTTGCCCAGGTCGGTCGCGCCGTGGTTCATCACCAGGTCCAGGGCGCTGTTGCCGAATACCGACAGCCAGGCCAGGGTGAAGCCCAGCGGGATCAGCAGCACCCCGCAGACCAGTTCGCGCACGCTGCGACCGCGGGAGATGCGGGCGATGAACATACCGACGAAGGGCGCCCAGGAAATCCACCAGGCCCAGTAGAACAGGGTCCACAGGCCCAGCCATTCCTCGCTCTTGCCGGCGCCGGCACCGGTGTAGACGTAGAGGTCGAAGGTCTTCAGCACCAGGCCGTCGAGATAGTCGCCGAGGTTCTGTACGAAGCCGTTGAGCAGTTCCAGGGTCGAACCGCAGACCAGCACGAACAGCAGCAGCGAGCTGAACAGCACGATATTCAGGTTGGACAGCCGGCGGATGCCTTTCTCGACACCGGAGACCGCCGCCAGGGTGGCGACCAGGCTCATCGCCAGGATCACCGCCAGCAGGGTGCCTTTGCTGTGCGGCATGCCGGTCAGGTACTCGAGACCGGACGACACCTGCAAGGCGCCGATGCCCAGGTTGGTCACCAGCCCGAGAAGGGTGACGAAGATGCCGAAGCAATCCACCGCGTGGCCCGCGGCGCCTTTCACCCAGCGCTCGCCGAGGATCGGATAGAGCGCCGAGCGCAACGCCAGCGGCTGGCGATGGCGGTAGGCGAAATAACCGACGGCGAGGCCGACCAGGGCATAGATCGCCCAACCGTGCAGGCCCCAGTGGAGGAAGGTCAGTTGCAGCGCCTGGCGCGCCGCCTGAGGGCTGCCGGGAACGCCTTCGGGTGGATGGTAGAGGTGGTCGATCGGCTCGGATGCGGCGAAGTAGAGCAGCGAGATGCCGATCCCGGAGGAGAACAGCATGCCGGCCCAGGCGCCGTAGCTGAAGTCCGGCTTTTCATGCTCCTCGCCGAGCTTGAGGGTGCCGAAGCGCGAGAAGGCCACCCAGGCGACGAAGAACAGGTAGGCGCCGATGGCCAGCATGTAGTACCAGCCGAAGCTGTGCGACAGCCACGCCTGGATGCGGCCGAGCAAGGCTCCGGCGCTGTCGGGATAGAGGATGAGGGCGGCGGTCAGAACCAGGATCAGTGCGGTCGAGCCGAAGAACACGATCGGATTCAGACGTACCTGCTCGTTTGTTTTTATTGGCGAAGCAGTACTCATTGGAGGATGACCCCATGGCAGTGAAAGCATGGCGGCTTATGGCCGCGGACTACAGACACAGCATTGCCACCCCACTTGAAGCCCGGATTCTGCGATCCTTGGCGGACTTCGGCGACGAGGTGATGAACGGCGCGGGCCAGGTTGCACGCAGGCTGGGAGCCGCTCATGGACGCCGAGCTTATTCTTAGTTGATTGAACGTTCAATAAAAACAAAATAGACTGGCCACCAATGACGTCGGTCGGTGCCCGCACGCACCCATCGACGAGAGGAGATAGCAATGCCCAAGGTCGGTATGCAGCCCATCCGCCGCTCGCAACTGATTCACGCCACCCTGGAGGCGGTCGATCAGGTCGGCATGGGAGACGCCAGCATCGCCCTGATAGCCCGCCTGGCGGGTGTTTCCAACGGCATCATCAGCCACTACTTCCAGGACAAGAACGGCTTGCTGGAAGCGACCATGCGGCACCTGCTCAGCGCCTTGAGCAAGGCCGTACGCGAACGCCGCGCGGCGCTCTACGACGACAGTCCGAGGGCGCACCTGCGAGCGATCGTCGAAGGCAACTTCGACGACAGCCAGGTCAATGGTCCGGCGATGAAGACCTGGCTGGCGTTCTGGGCGACCAGCATGCACCAGCCGGCACTGCGTCGATTGCAGCGGGTCAACGACCATCGCCTGTATTCGAACCTGTGCTACCAGTTCCGCCGCCAGCTCTCGGCGGACGACGCCCGCGCCGCGGCACGCGGCCTGGCGGCCCTGATCGACGGCCTGTGGTTGCGTGGCGCGCTGACCGGCGACGCCTTCGATACCGACGAGGCCCTGAACATCGCTTACGACTACCTCGACCAGCAGTTGGCAAAACAGTCGGGGTAGGGACGAAAACCCCCGCGGCGCCGCCTTGCGCCTGCGATACCGATAAGAGAGGACTGCAACATGGCCCGATTCGAAGAACAGAAGCTCTACATTGGCGGTCGCTACGTGGAGGCCAGCAGTGGCGCCACCTTCGAGACCATCAACCCGGCCAACGGCGAAGTGCTCGCCAAGGTCCAGCGGGCTTCCAGGGAAGACGTCGAGCGGGCCGTGCAGAGCGCCGTCGAGGGGCAGAAGGTGTGGGCGGCGATGACCGCCATGCAGCGCTCGCGCATCCTCCGTCGCGCCGTCGACATCCTCCGCGAGCGCAACGACGAACTGGCCGCCCTGGAAACCCTGGATACCGGCAAGCCGCTGGCGGAAACCCGCTCGGTGGACATCGTCACCGGCGCCGACGTGCTCGAGTACTACGCCGGCCTGGTCCCGGCCATCGAAGGCGAGCAGATTCCCCTGCGCGAAACCAGCTTCGTCTACACCCGCCGCGAGCCGCTGGGCGTGGTCGCCGGCATTGGCGCCTGGAACTACCCGGTGCAGATCGCCCTGTGGAAATCCGCCCCGGCCCTCGCTGCCGGCAACGCGATGATCTTCAAGCCCAGCGAAGTCACCCCGCTGACGGCCCTCAAGCTGGCCGAGATCTACACCGAGGCCGGCGTGCCGGACGGCGTGTTCAACGTGCTCACCGGCAGCGGACGCGAAGTCGGCCAGTGGCTGACCGAGCACCCGCTGATCGAGAAGATCTCCTTCACCGGTGGCACCTCCACCGGCAAGAAAGTCATGGCCAGCGCTTCCAGCTCGTCGCTGAAGGAAGTGACCATGGAGCTGGGCGGCAAGTCCCCGCTGATCATCTTCCCCGACGCAGACCTCGACCGCGCCGCCGACATCGCCGTCATGGCCAACTTCTTCAGCTCCGGCCAGGTCTGCACCAACGGCACCCGGGTGTTCATCCACCGTTCCCAGCAGGCCCGCTTCGAAGCCAAGGTACTGGAGCGCGTGCAGCGCATCCGTCTCGGCGACCCGCAGGACGAGAACACCAACTTCGGCCCGCTGGTCAGCTTCCCGCACATGGAAAGCGTGCTCGGCTACATCGAGTCCGGCAAGGCGCAGAAGGCTCGCCTGCTGTGCGGCGGCGAGCGTGTGACCGATGGAGCGTTCGGCAATGGCGCCTACGTCGCGCCGACCGTGTTCACCGATTGCAGCGACGACATGACCATCGTCCGCGAGGAAATCTTCGGCCCGGTGATGAGCATCCTGGTCTATGACGACGAAGACGAGGCGATCCGCCGCGCCAACGATACCGAGTACGGCCTCGCCGCCGGCGTCGTGACCCAGGACCTGGCCCGCGCCCACCGCGCCATCCATCGCCTGGAAGCCGGCATCTGCTGGATCAATACCTGGGGCGAGTCGCCGGCGGAAATGCCGGTCGGCGGTTACAAGCAATCCGGTGTCGGTCGCGAGAACGGTCTCACCACCCTGGCTCATTACACTCGCATCAAGTCCGTGCAAGTGGAGCTGGGCGACTACGCCTCGGTGTTCTGAGCCTCGACGCAGCGCTCGAACCCCTAACCAGGCCGGTCCCAGGCAACGCTCCCTGACACCGGCCATTCCGAACTTCCAGACACCGGCGCGCCAGCGTCGCGGCCGGTGTCATGCCGAGAAAAGAGGAAGGCCTGCATGTCCCAGGAATTCGACTACATCATCATCGGAGCCGGCTCTGCCGGTAACGTACTCGCTACCCGCCTCACCGAAGATGCCGACGTCAGCGTCCTGCTGCTCGAAGCCGGCGGTCCCGACTACCGCTTCGACTTCCGCACCCAGATGCCGGCGGCCCTTGCCTTCCCGCTGCAGGGGCGGCGCTACAACTGGGCCTACGAGACCGACCCCGAGCCCTACATGAACAACCGCCGCATGGAGTGCGGTCGCGGCAAGGGCCTGGGCGGCTCCTCGCTGATCAACGGCATGTGCTACATCCGCGGCAACGCCCTGGACTTCGACGGCTGGGCCAAGGAGCCGGGCCTCGAGGACTGGAGCTACCTCGACTGCCTGCCGTACTTCCGCAAGGCGGAAACCCGGGACATCGGCCCCAACGACTACCATGGCGGCGACGGCCCGGTCAGCGTGACCACGCCGAAGGCCGGCAACAACCCACTGTTCCATGCGATGGTCGAGGCCGGCGTGCAGGCCGGCTACCCGCGAACCGATGACCTCAACGGTTACCAGCAGGAAGGCTTCGGCCCCATGGACCGGACCGTCACCCCGGAGGGCCGTCGCGCCGCCACCGGGCGCGGCTACCTGGACCAGGCCCGCGGCCGGCCCAACCTGACCATCGTCACCCACGCCCTGAGCGACCGCATCCTGTTCAGCGGCAAGCGCGCCATCGGCGTCTCCTACCTGGTGGGCAACGGCGACAACCCGGTCACCGCCCACGCCCGCCGCGAAGTATTGGTGTGCAGCGGCGCGATCGCCTCGCCGCAATTGCTGCAACGCTCCGGCGTCGGCCCGGCGGCCCTGCTGCGCGACCTGGACATCCCGGTGGTGCATGACCTGCCGGGCGTCGGCGCCAACCTGCAGGATCACCTGGAACTCTACCTGCAGTACGCCTGCAAGCAGCCGGTGTCGATCTACCCGGCGACCAAATGGTGGAACCAGCCTGCCATCGGTGCCCAGTGGCTGTTCCTCGGCAAGGGCCTCGGCGCCAGCAACCAGTTCGAGGCTGGCGGCTTCATCCGAACCCGCGAAGCGTTCGAATGGCCGAACATCCAGTTCCATTTCCTCCCGGTGGCGATCAACTACAATGGCAGCAAGGGCGTGCAGGAGCACGGTTTCCAGGCGCACATGGGCTCGATGCGCTCGCCGAGCCGCGGGCGCATCCACCTGAAATCCAGGGACCCGCGCCAGCATCCGAGCATCCTGTTCAACTACATGTCCCACGAGCAGGACTGGCAGGAGTTCCGCGACGGCATCCGGCTGACCCGCGAGATCATGAACCAGCCGGCGCTGGACCCCTATCGGGGCCGCGAGTTGAGCCCTGGGGTGAGCGTGCAGTCGGACGCCGAACTCGACGAGTTCATCCGCAACCATGCTGAGACCGCTTTCCACCCATCCTGCTCGTGCAAGATGGGCAGCGACGACATGGCGGTGGTCGATGGCCAGGGACGGGTCCATGGCATGGAAGGACTGCGAGTGGTGGATGCGTCGATCATGCCGCTGATCATCACCGGCAACCTCAATGCCACCACCATCATGATGGCCGAGAAGATCGCCGACAGGATCCGCGGTCGCCAGCCGCTGCCGCGCAGCACGGTGAAGTACTACGTGGCCGGGGATGCGCCGGTACGCGGCAACCCCGTGCGGGCCTGAGGAACGCGCAAACAAGAACGCCGGCGATAGCCGGCGTTCCTGCGTCTAGCCCCGGCGTGGCGGGACCGGGCGGGTGCGCCCGCTGCCATCGA